>DATKEE010000567.1:0-8005 GCA_035544555.1 Candidatus Methylomirabilota bacterium | reverse complement strand
GTTCCGTTCAGCCGGCTTCCTTCATCCGATCATCCGCTCAATGGGCCACTGATTCCACTCTCGCCCTCATTTTCGATCTGATGCTCCGAAATGCGCCCGACGCCCGGGCGCCGGCCCCCTTCGATCCTGGTTCCCCGCCGTCCGGCATCGTTCTCCTGCCCGACTCGGAAACCATCGTCCAGCGTCATCCATTCGGGTTGTGGCAGTTCACCTGGCGCGATCGGCCGGAATTCAGAATCATCCCCTTCGAAGCCGAAGCGCGCGCGTTCATCAACACCCTGCATCTCATGGGCCGCATCACAGCGCTCCCGGACGAAGACACGAATGCGGCCAGCCGGTCCGGCATCGACGACACCGACACGCCGGGTTTGGAGGTCCTTCAACTGACCGCCACCACCAACCAGTTCTCCGTTTCGGCCACACTGGCCCGTGCCCGGGGCCTGGTCGATCAACGGTCCGTGTGGATCGCATTACCCGATGGCCTGGCGATCTATCTCGAACGCATCACCGCCCGCGGGAACCTGAGTCTGTCCGAACTTCAAACCGCATCCTTCTCGTTGGAACCATTTGTCCATCGCAACTCCACGATCGCTCCCGTGGCAATCCATCATGACCGCGGCGAATGGCTCCTGGAGGCGAACGCGCCGGCGCCGAAACCGCAACAACTGGGTTCCTGGTTCAATCTCGCCGGCAACTTCGGCGTCATCCTGCTCGGCCCGGACCCATGGGTCTTGTCCGGCTCCCTGGCCGGGGAGGAAACCGTGCCAGTAATTCATCCCGCGAACAGGGGCCAGGCCCGCCACGACGCCCACGAGGTGATCGCCCAACGCGCCGTCATTCTCGTGCCGGGGCAGGATCATCGCGCCACGGCCGAGCTCGCCAGGACCCTTGCCCGCGAGGGCGATTTGCAGACTGGCACCGTGCTGTTCCGCGTGAAGGACTGGTTGATAGATGTCCGGCTCGATGGACGGGTTCCCGAGACCCGGGTCACCCCGGTCACCCGCTGAGCGTTCACGACCCCCGTGCTGAATCCCGCGGCATCAGTCCCAGACTGGGCTCCGTTCCAGTGCGAAGTGGATTGACCGCGAAATCCGCCGCCTCCAATCGCGCCAGCCAATCCTCGATGATCGCCAGCACCCCTTTCACATCCAGATGTTCGTGCACTTCCGGATACTGTTCGAGATAACCGCGCGACAGCCGCAGCAGCGAAGCCGCCGGGCGCAACCTCCCCTTTTGAAGATGAACAAACGCCCCCGCGAGCTGGATCAATCCCTTGTAGAATCCATAATTGGCGCCCGCCCGGCTCGCCAGCCAAAGTTCCTCCAGCACATCGTGCGATTCGTAATACAGCCCTTCGTTGAAACAGTCGAAGAACGCCAGGTAATGCGCGTCAAGATCCTGACCCTGCCGGTGGCGAATCAGTTCCGCGATTTTCCCGCTCTTGTGGCTCATCCTCCAAGACCCTAATGAGTTCCACCACTCACTGTCCAGACACTGTCCAGACACACCCCTCCTCGCCATCCTCGTCATGGAAGACGCGCGCGATCCGGCGTCGCCCAACCCGCTCCGCTCGCGTCGCCGACCTCGGCCAGAGGACATTCCAAACTAGACTTTTCAGGACGTCGTGCGCACTCTGAAACGCATGGCTAAAACGGCACTCGGGCGGGGACTGGGAGCGTTGTTGGGTGGCTCCGCCGCCACCGGAACGCCCGGGCCTTCAACCGACTTGGCCTCCACGGACCAACCCGGCGCCACCCTGCCCGAGAGCGGAGCACAGGTGGCCCGCGTGCCGTTGTCCCGCATCCGCCCCTGCCCGTTTCAACCGCGCAAGGAATTCGATCAGGAATCCCTGCGGGAACTGGCCGACTCCATCAAGGAACAGGGCATTGTCCAGCCCCTCATCGTCCGGGCCCAGGGCGACACCTACGAATTGATCGCCGGCGAACGACGCTGGCGCGCCGCGCGGATCGCCGGCCTCGCGGAAGTTCCCGTCATCGTTCGTAAAGCCGACAATCGCGAAGTACTGGAACTCGCGCTCATCGAGAATCTCCAGCGCGAAAACCTCAACCCCATCGAGGAGGCTCACGGCTTCGCCCAACTGATCGAACAGTTCGAATTGAAGCAGGAAGAAGCCGCGGCCAAAGTCGGGAAAAGCCGGGCCGCCGTCGCCAATGCCCTGCGGTTGCTCCGGCTCTCCACGGACCTCCAGGCCCACGTTCGCGATGGCCGGCTCTCCGTCGGTCATGCCAAGGTCATCCTGGGGCTCGAGGACGCCGACAGCCAGGCCCTCGCCGCGGACCGCGTCATCCGGGCCGGTCTCAGCGTCCGCCAGACGGAGGAACTGGTGTCCGGCCTCCAGACCCGCTCAAAGCCGGGTCCCGCCGAAACGCGCGACGCCAAAACCGCGCCCACACGCGATTCCCACGTCGCCGATCTCGAGAACCGCCTTCAGGAGCGGCTCGGAACCAAGGTTCAACTCCGCTATCGCCAGGGAAGGGGCGCCGTCGAAATCCGCTTCTTCAATGACGACGATCTCCAGCGCATTCTGGAGATCATCGGCGTGCCGATGGATTGAAACCTCATGCCGTTTGATCGGTGACAAGACCATGACGATCAATTCTCCCGAACATCGGAACGCCTGCGCCCGGCGGTTGATTGACGCCGGGCAAACCATGAGCGAACGGACGGCGTTCGTCGGTTTCGACGGATTCGTGGATGAGATCCTCCATGTGGTGGACAAGCGTCAAAACGCGGAGGCTTATACGCGCATTCCCACCATCGATCATCTCGCGCGGAGGATCGCAGGCGCCTCCGGCAAGAGCACGAACATCGAACTCGTCACCCAGCGCATCAAACTGGGCGGCAACGGCCCTATCATGGCCTACGCCCTGGCCGCCCTCGGGTTGAAGGTCACCTACCTCGGCACGCTGGGCTTCCCGAATCTCCATCCCGTATTCGAATCCTTCACCCGGGTCGCGGAGGTGCATTCCATCGGTGAAGCCGGCCACACCGACGCGCTCGAATTTGAAGACGGCAAACTCATGCTCGGCAAAACCTCCCAGTTGAACGAACTCACATGGGAAACCATCCAGACCCGCTTTGGACGCGACCGCTTCGCCGCCCGATTCCAAAGCTCCGACCTCATCGGGTTTGTCAACTGGACCATGATCCCCTACATGAGCGACCTCTGGCAGGCGCTGTTGCATGAGCTTTGTCCCACGCTTCAGGGACCCCGCCGGAAACTCTTCTTCGATCTCGCCGATCCCGAAAAGCGCAGCCGCGAGGATCTCCTGCGCGCGCTGGAGTTGATTGTCCGCTTCCAGGCTCATTTCGATGTCATTCTCGGGTTGAATGAGAAGGAATCCTATTCCATCAGCCAGGCGCTGGATCTTCCCCAGCAACCCATCACCCGCGATGGGCTTTGCGAAACGGCAGCCGACATCCGCAAACGGATCTCCGTTGATACAATCGTCATCCACCCCGTCGCCTACGCTCTCGCCACCAGTAGCGGCCCGCCCTGCGTCATCGAGGGCCCCTTCGTTCCCCGTCCCGTCATCACCACCGGGGCCGGCGATCACTTCAACGCAGGCTTCTGCCTCGGCAAACTGCTCGGTCTCGACGATTCCATGAGCCTGCTGACCGGCGTCACTACCAGCGGCTTCTACGTCCGCACCGGCCGGAGTCCCTCCCTCCACGATCTCGCCGGATTGCTCCGCGATTGGATCGACAAGTAACTCCCCCCATCCCCATCCGGGCCGCTTGACGCCATCGCCCGTTTCTCCGAGTGTTCAGACCTGAACGATGATTTTACCGATTGTGAAGTACGGCCATCCGGCCCTTCGCCAGAAAGGAACCCGGATCGAGGAGATCACCCCCGACATCCGCCAGCTCATCGCCGACATGCTTGAGACCATGTACGATGCAAGCGGCATCGGGCTGGCCGCCCAACAGGTGGGGCGGGCGCTCCAGTTGACCGTGATCGATGTGAGGGGTGTCACCGACCGTCCCTCATCCCTCGAAGTCGAGGGCCGTCCCGTGGCGGTGGAGGACTGGATGCCCCTGGTACTCATCAATCCGGAACACCAGCCCCTGGCTGAACCAGTCCCGGGTCCGGAAGGTTGCCTGAGCTTTCCCGAAATCTACGCGGAAATATCGCGTCCGGACAGAATTGAGGTCAGCGCGACAAACGGGGAAAGCAGGCCGCTGCGGTTCCTCTGCGGAGGGCTGCTCGCCCGAGCCGTCCAGCACGAAACCGATCATCTTCACGGCATTCTCTTCATCGATCGCATGAGCCGGTCCGTGAAGGAGGAATTGCGGCCCGAATTGGACGAACTGCGGTCCGCAACCAGGGAAGGATTGCAAAAGGGTCAGTAAACCTTGCGAAGATTGGAGGGGAGTATGTTGAGTTCCGAACGATACTTCGCCACCGTGCGGCGGGCGATCATGATGCCCTTGTCCTTGAGCATCTTCACCACCTCCTGATCCGACAGCGGCTTCGACGAGTCCTCCTTGCGAAAGATGTCGGCGATCATGTCCTTCACGCTGGTGTTCGACAGACCCACGCCGCTGGTCGTCTGAATCCCGGACGTGAAGAAATACTTCATCTCATAAACCCCCTGCGGGGTTTCGATGTATTTGCCCGAAACCGCCCGGCTGACAGTGGTTTCGTGCACCCCCACCACCTCCGCCACCTGAACCATCGTCAGCGGCTTCAGAAACGCAACCCCCTTCTCCATGAACTCTCGCTGACGATGCACGATCTCCCGGGCGATGTTCATGATCGTCTGCTGACGCTGATGCAGGCTCTTGATCAGGAACTTCCCGGCCCGGATCTTCTCGCGGATGTAATCGCGGACTTCCTGCGAACTGTCGGGTTGCGCCATCAGATCCTTGTAGGTGTTGCTGATTCGCAGATGGGGCACATGCTCGTTGTTCGTGGTGATCACGAATTCATCCCCCACCTTCTGCACGAAGACCTCCGGCATGATGTATTGGCCCTCATCCGGAAGAAACGCCCGCCCCGGCCGGGGCTCCAGCCGGGCGATGCGCGCGATCGCGTCCTGCACCTCGGTCACTTCGACCCCAAGTCCCCGGGCAATCTCGGGCATGCGACGTTTCCCGAGCGCCTCCATGTGACGGCTGATGATGCGGTACTCCAGCGTGTCCTGCTGGCCCGCCCGCTCAAGCTGCAACATCAGGCACTCGCGCAGGTCACGCGCGCCCACCCCGATCGGATGAAACGACTGGATGATCCGCAACACCTCGAGAATCCGGTCCGGTGAAATGTTCGTCGCAAAGGCCAGTTCCTCCAGACTCGACTTCAAGTATCCGTAATCATCGATGTTCCCGACGATCATCTCCGCGATCGGACGCTGCTCGTCGGTGATCTCCGACAACCGCACCTGCTCGATCAAATGCTCCTGCAGGGACGTCACCGAGACCAGGCTGTCGAACATGAACTGCCGCCGTTCCTCCTCCTCCGGGGAAACGCGCATCGGAATGTTCGTCTGCGCGAAATGATCGCGCCATTCCTGGTCCAGTTGCGCCAACCGCTCGAACTCCGCCTGAAAATCGTCCACCGGCGCGTCGGCCTGCTTCTCCGTCGCCGGATCATAATTCACATCCTCGGGCGGTTCCGTCGGATCGGATGCGTCATTGGGTGTCTCACCGTCCTTCTCCTTCTTCTCCGCCTGTTCCGCCTCATCGACGGGCAACTCCTCCAGCAGGGGATTCTGCTGCAGCTCCTGTTCGACCATCGCCTTCAACTCCAGCGTCGGCGCCTGCAACAGCGCCAGCGACTGCTGCAATTGCGGCGCCAGCACCTGCGACATCGTCATCCGCTGCGATAAATGTAAGCCTTGCGACATTGCGATTCAGTTAATCGTTACACCCGAACCTGCACAAGAACGAACTCGGCATCAGGTATGCTTATACGGAAGACATGCCAAGTTGGAGCTCCAACAACTCTCCTCTTTGCGCCTTAAGCAAACATCCTGCCAACTAAAAACCATTGCCCGTCGCGGGCCCCCTGCCTACGGTCTTGCGTGCCCGTCCAGTTCACCATCCTCGGCAGCGGTTCCGGTGGGAATTGCGCCTACCTGGAAACCGACGACGCCCGCCTCCTCATCGACGCCGGATTCAGCGGCCGCCAGATTCGACAACGCCTCGCCTCCATCGGACGTTCCCCGGAAAGCCTCGACGGCATTCTGCTCACCCATGAACACAGCGATCATGTCCAGGGACTCACCGGGCTGTGCTCGAAACTGAACATCCCGCTCTACTGCAACCGCCTGACGCGCGAAGCCGTGGGCACACAGGCCCCCGCCGGTCTTCAATGCCGCCTGTTCTCCACCGGGGCCACCTTCGAGATCGGGGATGTGATCGTGGACACTTTCTCCATACCCCATGACGCCTCTGATCCTGTCGGCTTCCTGTTGCGCACCTCACGCGGAAACATCGGCTTCCTCACCGATCTCGGCCACGCCACCCGGCTGGTCACGGAACGTGTGCGACTGGCCAACATTCTGGTGCTGGAGGCCAACCACGACGTCAAACTCCTGCAGGACGATCTCAAACGCCCCTGGAGCACCAAACAACGAATCCTCAGCCGTCACGGCCATCTGTCCAATGATGCCGCAGCCGATGTCGCCGAAGAGGTCATGTCGGAACGCCTGACCCGGTTGTGCCTCGGTCACTTGAGTCGTGATTGCAACCGGCCCGAGCGGGCACTCGAAGTCGTGTCCCGGCGTCTGCAGTCCATCGGAGCCTCCCATGTCACCCTCGACGTCACCTCTCAACTCGCCCCGTCCCCCACCCTCACCCTGTAGTCCAATCTGTTGCCGGTCCCGGATGCGGGCTCAGTCGAACCGCGTGACTGGAGAATCCATCCAACGGAATTCCGCGGCTCACAGACCGCCGAATCTTCGGTGACGACGGGCATACTCCTCCAATGCCTCCAGGAACTGCCCCCTGCGGAAATCCGGCCAGAGCGTCGGCGTGACCACCAGTTCCGAATACGAGATTTGCCACAACATGAAGTTGCTGACCCGCATCTCCCCGCTCGTGCGAATCAACAGATCCGGATCCGGCCAGTTGTGCGTGTTCAGATGCTGCGTGATCGCCTGTTCGTTGATCTCGGCCGGATCGAGCGCGCCCTGCCGGACTTTTTCCGCAATGCCGCGAACGGCCTCGACAATCTCCTGACGCCCGCCATAACTGAGGGCCAGCACCAGCGTCAGACCGTTGTTCTTCGCCAGGGCCGCCCGCGTCTTCGCCAGTTGATCCTGACAGAATTCCGGCAGCCGGTAGATCTGCCCGATGGCCTCCAGCCGCACGTTGTTGCGGTTCAACTCCGCGATCTCGTTCTTCAGGAACCGCGCGAGATACTTCATCAGCATGTCCACCTCGTCCTTCGGCCGGTTCCAGTTCTCCGATGAAAACGCGTACAACGTCAGGTAATTGATCCCCAGTTCTCCCGCCGCGCGAACCACCGCCCGCACGGAATCCACCCCGTTGCGATGGCCCTCGATCCGGGGCAGACGGCGCTCCTTCGCCCACCGGCCGTTGCCATCCATGATGACGGCCACGTGCGTCGGCAACACCGCCCTGGCCGACTCGCTCAATTGAGGTGGATGACTGCTCATCTCTTGAACGCCGGACCGGTTCCGGTGCGCGCCGGGCTACAATACGATCGTCTGCTCCCGAGCGGGACCCACCGACGCAATCGACAACGGCGCGCCCGACAGTTCCGCCAGCGCCTTCAGATAGTTCCTCGCCTTTACAGGCAGTTCCTTCCACCGCCGCGCTCGGTCGGTCGGCGAACGCCATCCGGGAAACTCGGCGTAAACCGGCTCGCAACGGGCCAGCATGTCAATGTCGTTCGGCACATAGTCGATGCGACGCGAATCGACCCGATAGCCGATGCAAACCTTGATCGTTTCCAGGGAATCAAGCCCGTCCAGGTTGGTGACAGCGATTTCATCGATGCCGTTCAAAATGGTCGCCT
>DATKEE010000566.1:0-6607 GCA_035544555.1 Candidatus Methylomirabilota bacterium | reverse complement strand
GAGGTTTCCCATGTCGTGGTGGTTTCCCGGGATGTCACCGAGCGGCGCCGGACCGAGGAACAGATGCGCGAGCAGGCGGCCATGCTGGAAAAGGCGCATGATGCCATTTGTGTGACCGACACCGAGCTTCGCATCACCTATTGGAACCGGGGCGCGGCCGTCCTTTACGGCTGGGAACCGCAGGAGGCCGTGGGGGCGTTTGTTCACGAATTGTTGTTTGAAGCGGACTCGACCGAACCCGCGACGGCGTTGAAGACCTTGATCGCGCGCAGCGAGTGGCAGGGCGAATACACGCAGACGCGCCGTGATGGACGGAGGATGATCGTGGAAAGCCGATGGACATTGTTGCGCGACGAGGAAGGCCGGCCGAAGTCGATCCTGTTGATCAACCGTGACGTCACGGAGCGGAAGCTGGCGCAGGTGAAGGTCCAGGAACAGGCGGCCCTGCTGGAGAAGGCGCAGGACGCGATCTTTGTCCGGGACCTGGAACAGCGCATCACCTACTGGAACCGCGGCGCGGAACGGATTTATGGCTGGAAGGCGGCGGAGGTCATGGGGAGGCGCGCTGACCAGCTTCTTTACAAGGAGGCATCCCCGGCCCGTGAGGAGATCTGGCGCGAATTCCTGGAGCGCGGCGAATGGGCGGGCGAACTGGAACAGATCACCAAGGCCGGAAAGTCGGTCATCATTCAAAGCCGTCGCACGCTGCTGCTGGATCCCGAAGGCCATCCGCGCGCCATCCTGAACATCAACACCGACGTCACGGAACAGCGGCAGCTCGAATCGAAGTTTCTCCGCACCCAGCGACTGGAAAGCATCGGCGCCCTGGCCGGCGGCATTGCCCATGATCTCAACAACGTGCTCGCGCCGGTGTTGATGGGCGTGGAATTCCTGCGCGACACGGTGACCGGCGAGGGGAACCTGCGCGTCATCGAAACCATCAGTTCCAGCGCCCGCCGGGGCGCGGACATGGTCCGTCAAATCCTCTCCTTTGCCCGCGGTGTCGAGGGCCGGCGGGGCGTGCTGCAGATGCGGCATTTGCTCCGGGAAATGACCGCGCTGATTCAGGACACGTTTCCCAGGTCGATCCAGATCGAGACGGCCAACGCGGCCAACCTGCATCCGGTCACGGGCGATGCCACCCAGATTCAGCAGGTATTGCTGAATCTCTGTGTGAATGCCCGCGACGCGATGCCCGGGGGGGGGATGCTGCGGCTGGAAACCGGCAACGCGCAAATCGAGAACCGGACCACTCCCATGCTGCTGGAGCCGGTCTCCGGTCCCTTCGTCCGGCTGCTGGTTTCGGATACGGGAGCCGGCATCCCATCCCATGTGATGGATCGCATCTTCGAGCCATTCTTCACCACCAAGGAGCCCGGCCGGGGCACCGGCCTGGGGCTTTCGACGGTTCTGGACATCGTCCGAAGCCACGGCGGCTTTGTCGAGGTCATCAGCCAGGAGGGGCGGGGCACGACCTTTGAGGTGTTCCTGCCCGCCGCCCCCGAGCCGGAGCAAAAGGCTGCGGAGCAGGCGGCTCCCGAGTTGCCGGCCGGCCGGGCTGAACTCGTGCTGGTCATCGATGATGAGACCGCGGTGCTGGAAATGACTCGCACAGTGCTCGAAACGTTCGGCTATCATGTCCTCACGGCGTCCGACGGTCCCCAGGCGCTGGGACTCTACCGCACTCATCAGGACGAGGTCGCGGTGGTGCTTACGGACATCATGATGCCCGTGATGGATGGACCGGCGACGCTTCGGGCGCTGCGCGAAATGAGGCCGGGGCTCAAGGCCATTGGGCTGAGCGGCATGGATGCGGAGGTGCAGTCCGCGATTCAGGCCGGGACATCCTTCTCGGCCTTCCTCACCAAGCCTTACAGCACTCGAAACCTCCTCGAGACGCTCCGCCGAACCCTGGATGAAGCTCCGGGGTCGCCAGGGTCCGTTCAAAAATAACCTCCGGAAGTGATTCTCGAACGAACCCTGAGCGGATTCCAATCCGCCAAAATTCTCTTTGAATTCGCCGGGCTTCGGAGTGAACATCCGCCCTCGATTTGTCCGGTGGATCGTTCCACCGCGCGGTTTTTTCCATGAAACGCACGCATCATTGCAATGAATTGCGGCCGGCGCACATCGGCCAGACCATCACGCTTTGCGGCTGGGTTCATTCCCGGCGCGATCTCGGAGGCGTGTTGTTCATCGATGTGCGTGACCGGGAGGGACGCACCCAGACGGTGTTCGACCCCTCCGACCTGCCGCGGGAACTCTTCGACAGCGCCGCTTCGTTGCACAGCGAATCGGTTGTCGCGGTGACGGGCAAGGTGCGTCAGCGGCCCGAAGGCACGAACAATCCGCGCATTGCCACCGGCGAAGTGGAGGTGATGGTGCGCGAACTGGAGATCCTGAACCGCGCGGATGTGCTGCCGTTCCCCGTGGACGATCCCGAAGTGGCGGCGCGCGTCAACGAGGAGCTGCGCCTCAAGTACCGCTATCTCGACCTCCGCCGTCCGGAAATGGCGCGCAATCTCCGCCTGCGGAGCCGGGTCGCCACGGCCACGCGCGGGTTCATGGAGGAGCAGGGGTTTCTCGAAGTGGAGACGCCGACCCTTTTCAAATCCACTCCGGAGGGCGCCCGGGAATTCCTGGTGCCCAGCCGTGTGCATCCGGGGCAATTCTACGCGCTGCCGCAGTCCCCGCAGCAGTTCAAGCAGATCCTCATGGCCGCCGGCGTGGAACGCTATTTCCAGCTCGCGCGCTGCTACCGCGACGAGGACCAGCGCGCGGACCGGCAGCTCGAGTTCACGCAGATCGACATCGAGATGTCATTCATCGAGCGTGAGGACATCTACACGTTGATCGAGGGGTTGCTTCAACGGGTGTGGAAGGCGGCGCTGGACGTTGACGTCGCGACACCGTTCGACCGGCTTTCCTTCGCCGAGTCCCTGAACCGGTTTGGCATCGACAAGCCGGACCGGCGGTTTGGCATGGAGTTGGTCGATTTCACCGAGGAGTTTCGGGCCAGCACGTTCAAGGTTTTCAGCGGCGCGATTGCGTGCGGCGGGGTGGTGAAGGCCCTCAACGCGAAGGGCATGGCCGGCGTCACCCAGGGCCAGATGGAAACCATGACGGAGTACGCGAAGGGCTTCGGCGCGAAGGGCCTGGCCTTCATCAAGGTCGAGGGCGGGGAATGGAAATCGCCCATCGTCAAGTTTCTTGTCGAGGCCGAGAAGGACGCCCTGCGCAAAAAACTCAACATCGAGGAGGGCGATCTGATCCTGTTCGCCGCCGACCAATGGCTGACCGCCTGCGAAATTCTCGGGAAGATCCGACTCTATTGCGCGGGCATTCTCCGCGAGCAGGGCCGGCTGACGGTGCCGGAGGATCGCCATGACTTTCTCTGGGTGGTGGATTTTCCGCTGCTCAGTTTCGATCGCGAACTGAACCGGTGGTATTCCAGCCACCATCCGTTCACGGCGCCGGTCGCCGAGGACATCCGTTATCTGAAGAGCGACCCCCACAAGGTGCGCGGGCAGCATTACGACATCGTGGTGAACGGCGTCGAACTGGGCGGAGGCTCGATCCGCATCCATCAGCCGGACGTTCAGAAAATCGTCTTCGAGGAGGTGTTGCAATTGAGCCCCGAACTGGTGACGGCCCGGTTCGGTTATCTTCTCGAGGCCCTCCGGTACGGCTGCCCGCCCCATGGCGGCATCGCGCTGGGCTTCGATCGTCTCTGCGCGATCCTGTGCGGCACCCCGAGCATTCGTGATGTGATCGCGTTTCCCAAAACGGCGAAGGGTGCGGACCTGATGACCGATTCACCGGCCCCGGTGGATCGGAAACAACTGCGCGATTTACATCTCGAATTGAAGGTGGCGGCGAAGGAACAGGCGGAGCCCCCTCCGGCTTGAAATCGGCAACGGCATATCCGGGCACTCCCGTGTTTCAGAACGAGGCCCCGATGCTGGCGGTGATGTGATCGAAGCGGACATGCCCGTCACTGTCCTCCAACCGGGTCCACGTCGATCCCCCCATCACCTTTAAAAAGAGGTGATCCGTGACGTCCCAGCGGAATCCCACGCCGACATTGCCGGCAAAATTCACCTCGTAACGATGGGTCGTATCGTAGAAACAGAAGCTGCGACCGGTGGAGTCGGTGAAGCAAATGACGTCATCATCGTAATGGCTGAAGGAAAAGAAGCCGATTCCCCCCGCCAGCACGGGCGTGAAGCGCGTGGCCAGTACCTGGTATTCGACGTTCAACCGGCCATCCGCGACCGCGAAATCATCCGCGGTGTCGGGGGACGCGCCGCGGCTGGAGATGCGCATCTCGCCAAAGCGCAGTTCGAAACCGAGACTCACATGATCGGTAAAATGGTAGGCGGCGCCGATTCCACCGACCGCCGTTCCATCCACGTCCAGGCGGACGCCAAAATCGGAATACCGGGCGGTATCACCGTCCATGTAGCCACCGGTCCCGTAGATGTCCAGGCTCCCGGAGCGTCCGAGGTACTGGGCGTCGGCGAGGGCGGGCATCAGAAGGATGGCAATCAGCGTCATCCAGGCGGGCGAATGCCGGCGGGTTGGGGGATGTTTCGGAGCGTTCATGGTCCTCCATCAGGTGGCAGTGGGCATTGATGAAGATGGACGGCTTCGGGGGCGGGGACATTCAACGGGACCGGCCGCGGGCCTACTCGCGGCGTGTCGCGCGCTGCTGGATCCATGCGAGGTCCTGATTGCCGGGAGCGTAGAAGTCGTGTTGATGGAAGTTGGAATGACCGGGGGAGACGGTCCGGTCGTCCAGCCATTTTTTGGATTCCACGTGACCGTCGGCGAAGCCGTTGACCCCCGAGCCGCTGTGATAGCTTGCGGGATAATGATAGAAGCGCGCCTGCCGGGACGAGGCCATCCGGATGCCGAAGAACGGCCGGCAGATGCTGTCCGGATGAACCTCCATGAACACGAGCAGATCCGAGGGGCCTGGCACGGTGATCTGGGAGGTCTTCAATACGACCGCGTAACCGTTCTCGGGCAGGTCACGATACCGGGCCTCGTCCCAGCCGACGTACACGTTCATGGAATAACTCCGCACCCGCGGGGCCGTGAGAGTTCCGGAGGTGCCGGCGGTTTTGTCCGAGGGACATTTGTAAATGGCCTCGGTTTCCAGATAGGACCCGAAAAGGGAACGCCGCGGATCGGTGAGGAGAAACTCGTTGGTGGCGTCCTGGGGGGTGCCTTCAAAGCTGCCCGACACCCAGCTTCGCCCGTCTCCCCGGCCATTGGCGACGACGCGTTGATCGTGATCGCCGGCGTACAGTTGCCAGATGAGGCCGAGTTGTTTCAGGTTGCCGACGCAGCGGATGCGTTGTGCCCGTTCCTTGGCATTGGCGAGGGCCGGCAAGAGCAGGGCGGCCAGGATGGCGATGATCGCGATCACCACCAGAAGTTCGATCAGGGTGAAGGCCCTGGAGGGTGGGTTGGAGCGTGCGGAGGAATGACGTGGAGGAACGAACCGGAAGGGCATGACGCGCGAGTATGCCGTGAACCGCGGTCACGGCAAACAAAAACCCGCGCGGATCACTCGTGGATGAAGTAGCTCAGGTTCTCCAGTTCGATGGCCAGATTGACATTGTTGACCATGACGTCCTCGGGAACCTGCAGGACCAGGGGGGCGAAATTCAAAATCCCGGTGATGCCGGCGCCGACCAGCGTGTTCGCGACCTCCTGCGCCGCGGTCGCCGGCACCGTGAGAATCGCCATTCGGACCCCGTGTTCCCGGACAAACCCCGTCAGCTCCTCCAGAGGCAGAATCGGCGGGGCAATCTTCTTGTCGCGACGCCTCTGCGTGTCCACGTCGAAGGCCCCGATGATCTCGAATCCCTCGGGTCCGAAACCCCGGTAGGAGAGCAGCGCCAGACCGAGATTGCCGACGCCGACGAGGATGACGGGTTGCAGGCCGGCGCGGCCCAGAAGGTCGGAGATCATCCGGGAGAGCACCTCGACATCGTAGCCGAGTCCCCGCGTGCCGAAGGTGCCGAAGTAGGCGAGGTCCTTTCGCAACTGGGTGGACTTGACACCCGCCGCCTTGGCGAGGGCCTCGCTTGAGACCGTGTGAATGCTGTTGCTTTTGAGCAGACGCAGGCAGCGCAGATAAATGGAAAGGCGATAGATCGCCTTGCGAGGAATATCGGGTCGTTCGCTCTTTTTCAAGACGGACGAACTTAGTCGGAGAACGGAACCCGAGGCAAGCCGTCGCGGGAGGGCCCAGGGGAACCGGCAGGTGGGATTCGAACGAGCCGGCAGATGCGGATCGGCACTCCCGCTGCCGGGAGACCGTTCAATTTCCCCGGACCATGAGAGAGGGCCTGCCTGAAGGATCAGAGTTCATCACCAGGCTAAAAGTTGGGAGGCTTCGGGAGCGGGGTCGAACCGGGTGACATCCAGGGAAACACCCGCGCCCAGCGGAAAGCGGTTGACGCTGTCGAGCGTGAGTCGGCCCGCCTGAATATCGAGCGTGGGCCAGCCATCGCGGCTGCGGCGGTAGAGGTCCGGATGAGCCCGGAGCACGTCGTCCTGGATGTCCGCGGGAAACTGGGAAAGACCCGCGTAA
>DATKEE010000565.1:0-3756 GCA_035544555.1 Candidatus Methylomirabilota bacterium | reverse complement strand
CTGGCGGTGGTGATGGGACGGCGGTTCCTGCAACGACAGGACATGCCGCCGCCGGCGTTTGTGCTGGTGGTCATGGCGTTCGCGTCCGTGGCCGCGGGAACGGTGATCGCCCTGCTCGCCGAACGGATGGATTCGTCATTCTACTGGCTGACCTTGCATCCGCTGCTGGCGTATCAGGCCTTTGTGCTGTTGCCGATTCTGGGTGTCGGCAAGTTCATTCTGCCGCGGTTCCTGGGGCTTCCCGTGACAGGGACGTATCCGGATTCGCGCACACCGCCTCCCGGCTGGTGGCGCGAGGCGGGTGTGGCCGCCGCCGTGGGGGTCTTATTGCTGGGCACGTTCTTCCTCGAAGCGGCCGGTTGGCATCGGACTGCTTATGCCGCGCGTTTTGCGCTTGCGGGGGGCTGGCTGATCACCCAGGTGCCGTTGCGGCCGAGCCTGGCCTGGAGAAACGGTGTGGTGCTGATGATGGTGACCGGCATGGTGTTGCTGGCAGGCGGTTATCTGGCCCTGGCGACATTTCCGGTCTGGCGCACTGCGCTCCTGCACATCGTGCTGGGAGGCGGGTTTGGATTCATCACCCTGGGCGTGGCGACGCGTGTGATGTATGGACACAGCGGGAACCGCGACCGTCTGCAGCGTCACACGGGGTGGTTGATCACGGCGGGGGTGTTGATGTTGTTGGGCCTCATCTCCCGGATCAGCGCGGACTTCATGCCGCGTCTCTTGTTGTCCCATTACACTTACGGCGCGTTATTCTGGACTGCGGGCGTACTTCTCTGGAGTGCGCTTGTCCTGCCCAAGGCGCTTGTCCCGGATCCGGAGGAAT
Organism: Candidatus Methylomirabilota bacterium; assembly: GCA_035544555.1. Classification (GTDB taxonomy): domain Bacteria; phylum Verrucomicrobiota; class Verrucomicrobiia; order Limisphaerales; family DATKEE01; genus DATKEE01. Next base: position 2,927 of record DATKEE010000565.1, on the reverse strand, counting down.
GAGGGTGCAGCCTGGCGGAAAATGCCGTTGCTTGCTTGATCCCTCCGCCCACGCCGTTGAAGAGGCATCCGACGATCGCGTGGTCGGAGGGAAGGACCCGGGTGCATGAGCCCTGGCAACGATTCACATTGATGCGCGTGACGAAGCTTAATTTCGACGAGAACCCCTTCATCGTGATCTGGGAGGTCACGCGGGCATGCAGCCTGGCCTGCCGGCATTGTCGTGCCGAGGCGGTCCGCCGCCGCCATCCGCTGGAATTGGACACGGCCGCGGGGCGCGGGCTGATCCAACAAATCGTCCGGGCGCAACCTCAACAGTTTGTGTTGACAGGCGGAGACCCGGCTCAACGGCCGGACCTTCACGAACTCATCGGATTCTCCGCGGGTGAGGGATTGCGCGTGTCGCTGAGTCCGAGCGCCACGCCGGAATTTGCCCGGGCCGATCTGGCCGGATTGAAGCGACTGGGCCTTGCGCGGATTTCGTTGAGCCTGGATGGCGCGGACCGGGAGACGCACGACCGGTTCCGGGTTGTTCCGGGCACGTGGGATTGGACTCTGAGAATACTGGAGCGCGCCCGTGAGGCGGGATTGCCGGTGCAGATCAACACCACGTTCACACGGCAGAATCTCCAACAGTTTGAGGCGTTCGTGGCGTTGCTGCGCCACCTGCGCCCGGTGTTGTGGAGCGTATTTCAACTGGTTCCCACCGGCCGGGCACGGGCAAAGGATTTGTTGACCGGCGTGGAGATGGAAACGCTGTTTGAAAAGCTGTACGACCTGTCCCGCCCCGGGCTGTTTGAGATCAAGACCACCGAAGGGCAGCATTACCGCCGGGTCGTCGCGCAAAAGTCACGGCAGGATGGCTGGAAACCGAAGCGACCGCTGCTCCCGATCAACGACGGCAAGGGCTTCGTGTTCATCTCGCATGTGGGCGAGGTGTATCCAAGCGGCTTCCTGCCTCTGTCGGCCGGCAATGTGCGCCGGGACGACCTCCTGGACATTTACCGGAACAGCCCGTTATTCCGGCAATTGCGCGACCCCCGGCTGCTTGGCGGGAAATGTGGCCGTTGCGAGTTTCACAACCTCTGCGGCGGTTCCCGGGCGCGCGCGTATGCGATGACCGGCGACCCCTTTGCCGAGGAACCGTTATGCGTTTATCAACCGCCCGCGCGGACGCCGGAACCGCGCACGGCCGGCACAACATGTTGAATGGCCGGCAAGATCGGTACAGACCGTTTCCGGGATTCCGGCGATATGCCTCCGCGGAACCAATGGGAAGCCAATGCTGAACGTCACCAGAACCTACTGCGGCACCAGTCAATCGGCCGACCCACTCCGTTACGGGGAGGGACACGGCGCTCCGCGCTCGGCGGCCGAACGCCGGCCAATCGTGGTGTGGAACATCACCAGGCGCTGCAATCTCGCCTGCATCCACTGTTATTCGGACTCCGCCGCCCGTCACTATCCCGGTGAACTGAACTGGGAGGAATGCCGCGCCGTGGTGGACGATCTGGCACGGTTCTCCGTACCGGCGGTGCTGTTGTCAGGCGGCGAACCGCTGATTCATCCACGCTATTTCGACCTCGCCGAGTATGCCCGGGATCGGGGCCTCCGTCTGACGCTCTCCACCAACGGCACCCTGATTGACCGACTCACCGCCCTCCGGCTCCAGGCCACCGGGTTCGCCTACGTCGGCATCTCGCTGGATGGAATTGAAGCGACCCACGACCACTTTCGCGGACGAACCGGGGCGTTTGACAGAACCGTGGCCGCTTTCCGCCACTGCAAGGCAGCCGGCCAGAAGGTCGGATTGCGTCTGACGCTCGCCCCGCACAACGTGAACGACCTGGACCGGATCCTGGATTTCATCGAGCGGGAGGACATTGACCGCGTCTGCTTCTATCACTTGGTGTACAGCGGACGTGGCGCGTCGCTCAACGCCGCCGATCATGAGGCGACTCGCGAAGCGATCGACAAGATCATGGACCGCACCGCGCGGTGGGCGGCCGGCGGTCATCCGCGCGAAGTATTGACCGTGGACCAGCCGGCCGACGGCGCCCATCTCTACCTGCGAATGCTGGCCGAGGGGAATCCACGCGCGGAGGAGGTCTTCCGGCTGCTCTCGTGGAACGGCGGAGGACGATTCAGTTCCGGCGTGGGGATCGGGAACATTGACACTCAGGGCAACGTGCATCCCGACCAATTCTGGCAGTCGCTCACGCTGGGCAATGTGAAGCAGCGGCCCTTTAGTGAAATCTGGACCGACACCTCCCAGCCGATGCTCGCCGCGCTGCGCGACCGTCTGCCGCGCCTGGAAGGCCGCTGCGCCCGATGCCGGTTTCTTCCGCTCTGCGGCGGCGGCTTCCGCGTGCGCGCCGAACAGGTACATGGGAATCCCTGGGCGCCCGATCCAGGTTGTTATTTAACCGACGAAGAAATCCAGGCGGCATGATTCCAGCCGATTCTCCTGGCCCCCACCCTCATTCGTTCTCCGCATTCTTGAAACCTGAGTAGTCGGAAAGAGCAGGCCCGGCGAATCGAGTCCGACAAGACCTGCCTCTATTCCACCGCCGTGACAAGGGCGGCCCAGTGTCCTCGATCGGAGGTTTCCAACTCCAGGGATCCGCCGCCCGGCCTCGTCAGCGGCTCGCGCCAGGCACCGCGCGCGATGTCCATCCAGCGCATCTCCACGCGGCCCTGGAGGGCGGAGACGTCCAGTGTCACGCTTCCGCCGTCGGGGAAGTAAACCGCGTATTGGCGGCCCGGCTCGGCCAGACAATAGGCCTCGTTCGCCTCCCGGTCTCTCAACAGGTCGTTGCGGGGTTCGCAGGTGAACACGTTCATGGCGTCAGTCAGAAGGCGCAGGCTTTTGATGTGTATCCGTGCCTCATCGCCGAGCCCCAGGCCGGCGGGTGGACGATGAAACCG
>DATKEE010000564.1:0-3534 GCA_035544555.1 Candidatus Methylomirabilota bacterium | reverse complement strand
TTCGCTGTAGATGATGTTGCCGTTGTCCGCGTCGAAACACGTCAACACGCCCGAGTCGGTGCATCCATAAACGCGGTTGCTGACCACAATCGGTGTCTGCATGTAATTGCCCTGCCGCGGGTGAACCCAGGCAATGGCGGCGTTCGTGGCATCGGGGCTCCCTGCCCGTGGATCGGTCCAGCGCCAGCAAACGCCATTGATGCGCGCCACTCTCGTTCACGGGCTGAATGTCGCCGTAGAGACCCACCTTGAGTTCGCCATCACCCGGGCCTGTCGCGGTGGCGATGTAGATGCGGTCGCCCGAAATGATTGGAGATGCGTGGGCCAAGCCAGGCGGGGACGTTTGCCACCGGACGTTCTCACCTGTCTCGATGTTCCAGCGTTCCGGCAACGTTTTGGTGACGTCGAGGCCGGAAGCGCGCGGCCCGCGGAATTGCGGCCAGTCTGCCGCGTTGCAAGACAACGCCCCTATCAGGAGCAGTGGCGCGAGAAGGGAATGATTGAATCGAAGCTTCACAGCGACCCATCAAACGCCTCCCTCGTTTGACAAGTCGAGTTCTCGTCGGGCAAAACCGGGAAGGTGGGGTGACCGACGGGACTCGAACCCGCAACATCCAGAACCACAATCTGGGGCTCTACCATTGAGCTACGGCCACCACCAAACGGCCGCAAACACTAGGGCGCAGCTGCAACTTCCGTCAAGTCCTCCCCAATCTCTCAGAGCCTGCTTTAAAAATCGAAGGGGTCCTGTTTTCCCGGAAAAGGCTCTCTGGCGAGGCGCGACGAGGGAGCATAGCCTCCGCTCTGTGACCGAGGAGCAACGAAGCCAGAGAGCCTTTTCCGGGAAAACCCTCCGGGCGCCGGTTCTTTTGGCCGGGTCCCGCGTTGGCTCAACCGTCACAGCCCGCAGAGGGGATGCTCCGGTCTCGCCGCCTTGGCCCCGGCCAAAATCCCTCGCCGCAGGACCCCTTCCATTTTTAAAGCACGCTCTAAGCTTTACGCGGGGGCGTTTTCTCCTAAAGTATGCGCGGCATGGTTGCCCTCGAATACAGCAAATTGTTCAGCAGCCTCTCGGCGGCGGAACTGCAAACGCTCCAGGACGTTGCCAAGGAGGTCAGCTTCCCGGCCGGCCAGCAGATTTTCAAGGAAGGCGACACCGGCGACGGCCTGTATGTGGTCCAGGATGGACTGGTTCAGATTTCAGCCCTCATCGGCCAGGGCGAACGCCGCGTGCTTTCCCGGGTCGGTCCCGGCGATTTCTTCGGCGAAATGGCCGTCCTCGACAACGAACCCCGCTCGGCCTCCGCCGCCGCCGAGATCGACACCCGCGTGTATTTCGTCCCGCGGGATGCCCTCCTGCAAATGCTCGAGCGCTCGCCGCGGCTCGGGGCAAGCCTGGTCCGCGTGGTCAGCCGCCGGTTGCGCGAGTTCAACCGCCAGTACATCCGCGAGGTGTTGCAGGCCGAACGCCTCACGCTGGTCGGACGTTTCGCGCGGTCCATCGTGCACGATCTGAAGAATCCGCTGAGCATCATCGGGATTGCGGCCGAGCTGGCGGGAATGGAGAACGCCAAGCCCGAGTCCCGCGCCGCGGCCAAGCAGCGCATCCGGAAGCAGATCGAGCGCATCAGCAACCTGGTGAACGAGATTCTGGAGTTCACCCATGGCTCGCCCACGGCCGTGGTGCTGTCGATGACCGATTACGGGCAGTTCGTGCAGGGATTGATCGAGGAGATCCGGCCGGAGATCGCCCTCAAAGGCGTGAGCATCGATTTCGAGAATCCCCCGCCGGAGGTGAAGCTTCCGCTGAACACGCAGCGGATGACGCGCGTGTTTTACAATCTCATTCACAACGCCACCGATGCCATGCCCTCGGGCGGTCAGGTGAAGATCCGGTTCAAGGCGGACGCCAACCAGGTGACCACGGAGATCGAGGATACCGGCAAGGGCATTGCCGCCGAGGTGGTGGATCATCTCTTCGAGGCCTTCGCCACATTCGGCAAGGAACACGGCACCGGACTCGGGCTCTCCATCTGCAAACGGATCGTCCAGGATCACAAGGGCGAAATTTCGGCCCGCAATGTCCCCGATGGCGGGGCGCTGTTCTCCTTTAAGCTGCCTCTTCCCAAGGTGTAGCGGCTGATTGCAAATCAGGAATGGAAACGCTGCTGATCGCCGTGCTGGCGGGGTTGGGATTCATCGTCGCGTATCACACCTACGGACGATGGCTCGGCCGCAGGATTTTCTCGCTGTCCGCCCGCGCCCTCTGCCCGTCCGAACGCCTGAACGACGGGGCGGATTATGTGCCCACGGCCAAGTCGGTCGTGTTCGGGCATCATTTCACGTCGATCGCCGGCACCGGGCCGATCGTGGGTCCGGCGATTGCCATCATGTGGGGCTGGTTGCCGGCGTTGTTGTGGGTCGTGCTGGGCTCGATCTTCATCGGGGCCGTGCATGACCTGGGGTCGCTGGTGGTGAGTTTGCGGAACAACGGTCAGACGGTGGGCGACATCGCGGGGCGGGTGCTTAACCGGCGCGTGCGGCTGTTGTTCCTGTTCATCCTGTTCATGGCGTTGACGATCGTGCTGGCGATTTTCGGCCTGGTGATCGCCAGCGTGTTTCGCCAGTACCCGGCGGCGATCTTCCCCTGCGTGATTCAGATTCCCATCGCGGTGGCCATCGGGCTGTGGCTGCATCGCAAGGGCGCGGGTTTGTTGCTGCCGTCATTGATCGCGTTGGGGGTGATGTATCTGACGGTGATTTTCGGGGATCGGGGCTGGCTGCATGCGTTCAACACCGCGCTGTCGGAGTGGTCCCCATGGACATGGGTGATCTGGCTGCTGGTGTATTCGTATGTGGCCTCGGTGCTGCCGGTGTGGACGCTGTTGCAGCCGCGGGATTACATCAACTCTCTGCAATTGATCTCGGCTCTCGGGCTGATCGTGGCCGGCCTCGCGGTGGCGGCATTCGCGGGCGGGGCGCCGCTGCTGGACGGCACGCGACCGCCGCTTGAACTGGCGGCTCCGGTGGTAAACTGGCATCCGGAGGGCGCGCCGATGATCTTTCCCTTTCTGTTCATCACCATCGCGTGCGGGGCCATCAGCGGGTTTCACTGCCTGGTGAGCAGCGGCACGAGCAGCAAACAGTTGAAGAGCGAGCCGGACGCGCGGTTCGTGGGCTACGGTGGGATGCTGACCGAGGGGTTCCTGGCGACGCTCGTGATCCTGGCCTGCGCGGCGGGTCTGGGATTGGGCGTGGCCGCCGCGGACGGGTCCGTGCTGGTGGGTCAGGCGGCGTGGGCGGACCGCTACGCCTCGTGGGGCGCGGCGGGGTCGCTGGGGGCGAAGGTGGCCGCGTTCGTCGGCGGAGCGGCGAATTTTCTTCAGGCGCTGGGCGTGCCCCCGCAGGCCGCCGTCGCGTTGATGGGCGTGCTGGTCGCGAGTTTCGCGGGCACGACCCTGGACACCGCGTGCCGGTTGCAGCGGTATGTGGTGCAGGAACTGGCGGCGACGTTCGGCGTCGGGGAAAGGCGCG
>DATKEE010000563.1:0-3239 GCA_035544555.1 Candidatus Methylomirabilota bacterium | reverse complement strand
TGCTCCGGTCTCGCCGCCTTGGCCCCGGCCAAAATCCCTCGCCGCAGGACCCCTTCCATTTTTAAAACAGGCTCTTAAGCCGCTGCGAGTTTCTTGGAGTTACGAACCATTGAATTGCGGAGATGCGAAAGTCGGCAGAAGGTCTGCTACCGGATGATCGAAGCAGCGTGGGGGAGAACAGCAGCAGGCCTTAACCAATCCTCCACGTGTCATGTTGTTTGTGATTATCAAGCCGATTCAGGATTCATGGATGAGCCCGGTCCGGCGCCGCGCCTTCTCCCTGGTCGAAGTGGCACTCTCCCTCGGGATCGCCACGCTCACAATCGGGGGGATCATCACCGGATACCTCATGTCCGCCAAGCGGGCCGAATGGTCGGCCTATTCGCTTGCCGCGCACTCCCTCGCCCTGCAACGCATCGAGCAGGCGCGCGCGGCACGGTGGGATCCCAACTGCCATCCCCCGATCGACGAACTGGTCGGCGCCAATTTCATCCCAGCGGTCGAGGTGTTGGATATCCCTGTCACCGGAACCAACATCGTTTTCGCAACCAACTTCACCACGATCACCACGGTCTCGACCTCTCCCCTGATCAAGAGGATCCGCGTGGATTGTGCCTGGCCGTTCCTGAATGACAGCGTCTTCACCAACACGATTGTCACCTACCGGGCCCCGGATCAATAGAGCCCCCTTTCCCCAAGTCGTATCGCAACGAGTCGCCGGATGGATCAACCGGCCTTGAAATAAACAGATACGGAGAGGAGTATCCCGCCGCCTTCGCCTCCTCCGCCATCCGCTCCGGGATGTCCTGCGAAGTTCCCATGGGAAGTTCCGTGGATGTTGTGGTACGTGACATTATGGGACCCATCCTGGAAATCGGGCCTCGTCGCTGTCGAGCCCCGATGCCAGGACGGATCGTTTGACGGGAAACGGGTCATCTTTATAGTGGACCGCCTCAGAGCGTGTTTTGAAAATCCCGGCTGGGTGTCCCGCCTTCAGGCGGCCCATGGCGGAAACCGTCCCAAGGCGGCACCCAGAACGCGCCCCGGCGATCCGATGATGATTTTTCAAACACGCTCTCAGGCCCAATCATCGGGCACTCTGTCGTGAGGATCTGCGTCATCTTCAATCCCAGTGCCCGTGGCGAAAAGGCCAGAAGAATGCGCCGGTATCTGGATGAAATCGGTCCGCATTGCACGCTGAAGCTGACGAAGAACCCGGGCTCGGCCCGGGCGCTGGCCCGTGAAGCCGTCGTTGAGGGCCATGAGATCGTGGTCGCCGCCGGTGGGGACGGAACCTTGAATGAGGTGTTGAACGGCATCGGCGATGTGCCGGGCGCATTCGAGTGGGTCCGATTGGGAGTGCTGCCCCTCGGCACGGTCAATGTGTTCGCCCGGGAACTGGGCATCCCGCGGCGGCTTCCTCATGCTTGGAGAATCGTGCTGGGAGGCAGGGAAAGACGCATCGATCTTCCGAAGGTCGAGTTTCAGCAGCACGGTGGCGGCGCAACACGATACTTTGCTCAAATGGCGGGTGCCGGGCTCGATGCCCGGGCAATCCAACTGGTGGACTGGGGGCTGAAGAAGCGATTCGGCCCGTTTGCTTACGTGATCGCCGGATTGCGCGCCATGCGCGGCCCGCACGGCCCGATCTCAGTGGACGTCGCCGCTCAAACCACCACCGGCCAGCTCGTGCTGATCGGAAACGGGCGATTCTACGGCGGCTCGTATGTGCTGTTTCCCGATGCCGATCCGGGTGATGGCCTGTTGGACGTGCGCGTCTTTTCCAAAGTCTCGTGGAAGGTGCTCCTTCAGTGCGGCATCGGCCTGTTGACACGCACCTTGCCAAGGGCCGCCGGCGGGGTGTGCCTGCGCGCGTCTGACTTCGTATTGCGGGGCCCGCCCGACACCCTGTTTGAGTTGGACGGTGAACTCATTGGCAATCTCCCGGCCCGCTTCCGGATCGAACCTCGGGCTTTGCGTGTTCTCATTCAGTGACGGACCCCTTCCATTTTTAAACCAGGCTCTAAGGCGCCGGAGTTGATCGAACGCGGAAGAAACCTCTCGATACGTTTGTGACCGGGGTGAACCATTCGATTTCAGGTTTTGAGCCGGCGAGATTTGTAATCCATGTCAGTGATTCGGTGACGTTGTCCCCCCGGTAGATGTCATGGATTTGATTGGTTTTGCCCTGCCAGCTCAACCGCACGAAGTCGCTGTTCCAGGAGGAAAGATCGAGTCGAAATTCCACATCCACGGCGGTTGGATCGGTGTTCAGGATGTACTCGACCGAGTTGGAATACCCGTCCGCATCCGGGTCATCCGCCGGCCCACTGTCCAGCGTTCCAAATCGGGCCATTTCCCAGGGATCATGCAGACCGTCGCGATCCGTGTCCTCGATGAGTGTCCCTGATACCATCAGATCGACTTCCTGGATTGAACCCTGGTCCTGCTCAACCTCATCGCTGAACTGCACCGTCCAGGTTCCGGCACTGGATTCATGGAAGTGATGGGTCGTGAAATAGGTCCAACCCGCCGGCCCCGGCGTCACATCGAAATTCTCATGCTGAAGGATGCTGCGGGTCCCCTGCGGGGAGATCAGCGTGATGCGAAGGTCCCCGCGGGAAGAATGATCTCCACAGACGGTCACACTCACATGCTCGCAGAGCAGTGTCTCCGTCACCTCGAAGGTATAACGGGCCGCCTCGAGGTGAAGGGCCGCCCAGGTGGGAAGACCGTCGAGCAGTCGCTGCTGCAGCGCTTCACCGTCGGTCTGCCCGATGAACACCGCGGGGATCGGGGTGAATTCCGAAAGGTCCATTGGCACGAGCTCGGTTTGTCCCGTGTTGTTGTAGATGATCGCAAAGGACGCGCCCGCACTGGCGGCGTGCCCGATCTTCTCCTGAAAAAAGTTCTCACCGCGCCGGATCAAGGCGGCGCGCCCGGTCAAATCCATGGAGACCGGCTCCGATGCCAGCCCCAGGTCCACCAACGCCAGCCCGGCCGTCGCCACATCCGCGCGCGGCCCGCGGACCGGCGGCCGTGAAACCAGGTTTGTGAGTCCGGAGGGCAGTCCGCTACCGCTGACATGAACGCGCATGGCATCCTCGGGAACCATTTTCACCTCATCACTGGAGTAGGTGACTTGCGTCGCGGGAGGACGCTTTGTCCAGGCCTCCGCCAGCCTGACCGCCCGTCCGGCATCCGGAATGCCGAATCCCACATTGTGGCTCACCCGCAAC
>DATKEE010000562.1:0-8527 GCA_035544555.1 Candidatus Methylomirabilota bacterium | reverse complement strand
GCCAGAAGCCAAAATCACCCCAGCCCTCCGGGGCGGGGCGGCGCCTGGCCTTGGGCGTCGTTGCTCGTCGGGCACAGCCCCATAAAGGGGATGCGCCCTCCTCGCGCCTCGCCCAAGGCCAGGCGGCGCTCCCGCCAAAACCGGAAGTTATTCTTGAACGGACCCTTAGAGCCTGTTGTCAATCCGGCCTGATCTCCGGACTGCTGGTCGTTGCCTTCGCCTCTTTCGCCCAGGGTGCCGCAAACGACGATCCCGCCCAGTCCAAAACTCTCTCCACTCAATCGACGCCCGTCGAAGATCCCAGGTCAACCCCCGGAATCACCAATGAATCCGATGTCATCCGCAGGGCGCTCGAGGAAATCCGCCGCAAAACCGACTCGCCTCAACGCGGTCAACTGAGCGATGCCCCGCCGGACTCCGCCGAAACTGAAACCGGCGAATCCTTCATCGGACCGCGTCAACCGCCCCGTGAGGTGCCGGTCGATCCGATCAATGCATTCGTCCCGTCCCCGCCCGAACCTCCCGCGTCCATCGATCCTTCCCCGCCGACATCGGATTCCGAATCGGCCATCAGCCGTCAACTCACCCGTCTGGAGGACGTGTTGACTGTCCAACGCCAGCGTGAACTCGAAGCCATCCGGTCCTCCAATCGCACCACTCTGCTGGTTGCCGGCTTGTTCGCCACTGTCGGTATCTTCGGAATCCTCCTCACCGCCGCCCTGGTCCTCCGCGCCATGAACCGCTTCTCCGAGGTCGCCCTGTCCCACGCGCAAATCCGGACCCTGGGATCCGGCCACGCGGCGGCAGGCCAGTGGGCGGAACTGCCTCCGCCTGAATCCAATTCCGCCGAACAATCCCGTCGCCAGTTTCTCGGTTCCATCGAGAGCCTCGAACGTCGCCTTCGCGAATTGGAACAGAGCGGCACGAACCCGCTGAACGCCCCGCCGAATGCTCCCGCCGGCACCTTCGTGCAAGAAACCTCCGCACCCCATCCGGCGTCCGCCGAATCGGATCTGCGAATCAGTGAACTGCTGAACACCCCGAAGAAAGGCTTCCCCAAAAACACTCCGCCATCCGTCGAAGACACTGAAACCACGGCGTTATGGCTGGGAAAGGGTCAGTCCTTGATGAAGCTTGGCGACCCGGAGGAGGCTCTGGTCTGCTTCGAAACCGCCGGACGGCTGGATCCGGGCAACGTTCAGGCCATGCTCCATCAAGGGATGGCCCTCGAGAAATTGCACCGCCTTGAGGCCGCCATCCGGATCTACGACCAGGCACTCGCGCTGGACAACTCACTCTCCGCCGCCTACCTCCAAAAGGGCCATCTCTGCAACCGGCTCCAACGCTACGAGGAGGCCGTGGTCTGCTTCGAAAAAGCCTTCCGCGCCTGAATCAGAGCCGTGGAAACGACTGTTCCCGCTCCTTCAACGCACCGAGCAATCGCTCGCTCAGCTCCAGCTTCTCCCCCAAAAGATTCCGCGTCTCACGATCCTTCATCGCCACTTCCCCCTCCAGTTCCGCAATCCGCTCCTCATACGCCTTGAGCCGTTCCTCAAACTGGCTTTGCACCCGCCGCAGCCGTTGCTCCATCTCGTTCAGTTGCGCCACTCCGGTCTGCTGGGTTTCCAACAAGGTCGCCCGCTGTGACACCAATGCCCGAAACACCTTGTCCCTCATCAATTGCGCAAGTTGGGGAAGCAATCCCGCCCGCACCAATGCCTTCGCCTCCTGCGCCTGATCCTCCGCCACCAACGCCCGTTGTTGCCATCCCTTCGACTCTCCCGTCACCACCATCGCCGGAGCCTTCGCGCCTCCAGCCCCCCCAAAGTAAGTCTGGCGCCCACCGAAATTCCTGAAATCCACGGACTGCCACGGCTGTCGCCGCCGACGAATCCGCACCGCCACCCGCCACAGGACCCATACCCCGATTCCGCCCCCCGCCACCAACAACCCCCTGACACTCGCCACCTGAGTCCAGACCATCGCCAGCACTCGCGCCATGCCCGAAACTCCTTCGGTCTCATTCGAAGCTCCGACGGTCCGGACCTCCGCCGCAAGCGCGCCATGAAAAAAAGGAGCCGCCGGCCCCGCAGCCACCGCCCCCTCCACGCGGACACCCCGACCCAGGAACACCGGCACACCGATCACCTGACCCTCCAATCCCGCCCCGGACGCCGCGCGACTCCCCATATCCACGAATCCGTGTTCCACGAACAAGCGCGACCAGCGGGCATGGACGCCTCCAATCTCCGCAGGAAACCCGCCACCGACCACAAACGACAATGAGAGATTCGGAAGCTTCTCCTCCACCCAGGCCGCATGACGAATCAGATGCGTGATCGCCTCCTCGGTTCCCGCCGTACCGGGCCGTCCCCTGCCCGGCAAATGCGCCGAATACAGGCACAACACGTTGGTACCCTCCCGAAACGCCGCGAAGGCAAACCCCGACAATGCCCCGCCACCCCCCCCGCTCATCCAGCCCTCCACCCGCGCCGAGAACGCGTCCATTGTGGAAAGGATTGCCACCTGATTGCGGGGACTCGCGCCATTCGCCCCGTCGGGAAAGGCGCTGCAGACGTTCACTCGAAAATCAGCCCCCATTCCCGCCGCAACTTGCCGGGCCTCAGCCTCGGAGTGGATTCCCTGCAGAAGACCCACATCCGGACCCGCGTTTCGCAAAGCATCCGCCGCCTCCGCCAAAGCGCGCGCCCGGGCGCCTCGCGACGGACCGCGTTCGCCGGCGCGATCCTCCAGATTCCAGGTGGTGACCCGCAGCCGCATCTCGCCGTTTGCAGCCGCCAATGTCGCGGCCCAAAGCGCCACCACCGCGAGCAATCTGCACAAGGCCAGCATGTCTGTCTGTATTTGGATGAACGTCCTCACATCGGGACCACCGGACGCCGGGGCCGAAATTAGGGAGCACCCCTGATGATGTAAAGCCGGGATCGTTCGCGACCCCGGAACTTCATTTCCGTCGCTCCGCCAGTCCTTTCAGCACCGCGGCATCCTCCAGTGTCAGCGCCTGGAAAAACAGTCCGTAACCCGTCAGTCGCTCCTGAACCCGCCGGATTACCCGCGCGCTCGGCATCTGCGCCAGCCCGATGCGGAGATGCCCTTCGCCCTCCTCCAGACAGTAGCAACCGTGCTCGACCGCGAAACCCGGCGGCAACACCGATTTCAAGCGCCCGATCTCCTCCTCCCGCCAGCGACCGGCAATCGGCAATCCGCTCGCCTCCAAGAACGCCCGGTGCAGGGTTCGCTCATCCACCAATCGCTGCATCAACAGCCACTTCGCCACCGGGTCCGCGATCAATGTCTGCATGGCCTCGATGTTGGCCATATCCTCCCCGCTTAAACGCCCCTGCCCGACCAGATGTTTCAGCAACGAGGTTTCCGGGTCGATCTGCACTCCCTGGTTTTTCGCAAACCACTCAAACCGGCTGGGCAATTCCGCCACCCGCGCGCGTCTTCCATTGCCCTGCTCCGCCAGCAACGCCTCCAGATGGGGATGCACCAGGCCCGTCACCAGCAGCCGATTGCCCTCCACCGGGAGCAGCCGATGAAACCACCACAGCGGCGCCGGCAGCCGCGCGTGTGCCGGACGATCCAGCTCCACGCCCTGCTCGTCCACCGCCGGCACTCCCAAAGCCTGCGCCCAGATGTCCCGCGCCGCCTGTCCGGTCAGCCGGCCCTGATCCACCAGCAAATCCGGCACACTCTGTCCGGTGGACTGGTGCACCTGCAACAACTCCAGCCATTCCGCCGGATTCAGCTGGGCCGCCTGCCGGAACGGAGCCACGTCCGCCACCGGAGCCGACGGCGGCAACACCAGCCGCGGATACGCCCAATTGCGCGCCGCCGCAATGTTCGAAGGACGGGCCAGGAACGGGCGGACCTCCATTTCAAACCTCCTCCCCAACTCCGACACCACCTCGTCCGATGGCGGCTCCCGAAATGCCGCCTGCACGGAGATCTCGTTCCGGCTCACCGGCAACGCCTCATACGCGAGCGAATCCGACTCCCGAAAATCCCGCAACAAGGCCGGATCCGGCTCCCGCGGATTCACAAACCGGACGCCCAATCCCGAGTATCGCCTCCAGACGTCGCTGAATGACCGCTCATCGATCAGGCCCAGTCGCAGCAGACAGAGCGGCGCCGAATTTCCCTGTTCCGCCCGCAACGCCTGATAAATCTGTTCCCGGGTCGCCAGTCCCTCCTCAACCAGCAGATCCTCGATGCTCTTCTGATACTCCGTCAGCTCGGCCTCACCCGGAAACTCGTGCGCCGTCTTCAGCCACACAAACGGCTTCCCGAACAGTTTCGAACCGAGATACATCTTCAGCGCCCGCACCGTTGCCATGAAATTGATCAGGTTCCCGATCACCATGCGCGGCGCCGACGCCAGCGCCTGTTTGAAATTATAAATCACGTACACGCTGATCATCTTCTGCAACACGCGATACCCGAGCAGACCCGTGTCGATGATCGCGATCTTCAACAGCACCGAATCCGTCACCAACAGCGGCCGCACATAAAACAGATTGGCCCACGGCGAGTGACTAAACGCCCATTGCAAGACCAGGTACACCAGCACCAGATACCCCAGCATGTTGATGAAATGCGTCAGCGGCGCCCGCCGGTCCCGCAACAGCGTGTACCGCATCGGCAGCGTCCCCGCCCATCCCGCCTGCTCCCAGGTCTGAAACGATATCCCCAGAATCCAGCGCGACCGCTGCCTCACCGCCGTCCAGAAGGTCTTCGGAAAATTCTCCCGGATCGCCACGATCTCCGTCACCGGCCTCGGCAGCCCCAGCGTTCCGTCCCGCTTCTTGCGCCGCACCAGCCGGTCCACCGGATAACTCACAATCCCGGCCCGGAATCCCGCGCGCTTGACCCGGATCCCCACCTCGTAATCCTCCGTCAGATTCCCCACCAGAAATGGATCCCCGTCGTTCCCCGCCGCCAGCCAGTCCAGCGTCCTCCGGGAGAATGCCGTCCCCACCCCCGCCGACGGCACAATCCCCCCCAGACTCTGGCGGACGAACAGGTCCTTGGTGTGCAGCTCGCTGAAGTCGTCCATGTAGGTGTTCCCAGCCCAGTATTTCAACCAGGGCAATTCCAACGCGAACACCGGCACCTGCGCCATGTCGTACTCGCGCGGCACGAAGTAATTGTAAACCTTCACCACCAGCGGATGCAGGATGTCCTCCGCGTCATGCAACGCGATCACCCCGTATTCGCGCACCCCCGGCACCTCGTTCTGCCGCATCGCCCGATAGAGCGCGTTCAGACAGTCCGCCTTGCTCGTCGGACCCGCGTGCGGAACCATCACCTTGTGAATCCGCGGATTCTCGGCGACGACCAGGTCCACGCAGGCGATGGTCTCCGGATCGTTGGGATACACGCCGATGAAGATGTGGTACTTCTCGTACAGGATCACCCGCGCCGCGTATTCCGCCATCTTGTTCACCACCCCTCCCTCCTGCCAGGCCGGCACCAGCAACGCCACCCATTGCTCCTGCGCGAGCTTCAACTCCTGCAGCGAGATGTTCGGCGCCTTCCGGTTGCGAAAAAGATACACCAGAAAATGCGAATCGAAGAACAGGTCGTCGAGTCCGCTGATCAAAAACCCAAGCCCCGCCACATAGGCCAGCACCAAAAAAATCTGTTCAACAACCTCCATTTACCACCTCACCCCCACCGACAGCCCCACTCGGACCTCGTCGTAATGGGAGTCCGCATCGCCCCGGTTCCCCAGCTCATCCCGTCCCCAATGGAATCCGTTCAACCATTCCGCCCGCAAGACCACCTGCCAGCTCGGCTCCGGTAGCCAAAGCCAGCGCACCCCCGGCCCGACTTCGACCAGGTTGTCAAAATAATTCCCCTTCACATCCCAGGACAGGTTCTCGACCGCGTACGCGTCCATCGCCACGTCCGGCCCCCACTGCCACAAGCGCAACCCCTGTCGCGCCTGCCCATACCCGATCCAGCTCGACAAACGATGGTAATACGAAAAGTCCCCCCCCACGTCCGCAAACCACTCTCCCCGCCACTGGCACAACCGGCCCAGGACACCGGCACCCTCCATCTCCTGCGACGCGGCCTCCTGATGCAACAGGGCCAGACCCGGTCCCCAGACCTTGAAGCCGTAAATGCCCGCCTGATAATCCTCGGCCCATTCCCCCTCGTTCCGCCGGTTCAACAAATCCAGGTTCAACCCCCCGGACGCGTACAGAAACAGATACTCGCTCGCGAACGGTTGCGCCCTCAACCCCAGCGACAGCCCCACATTGTTGTCCGCAATGATGCTCCGCCCTCCGCCAACCCCGGAATCCGTGTCCACCGTGAACCGCGCCTCCTGATAGGGTTGCAACCATCGGGCACCGGGAATGAACGTGCCATGCCTGAAATAACCCGCACCCACCACCGCGCCGAACCGCCCCAGGTAATCTCCCGACGCGTAAGCCTCCCCCCAATACCATTGATCCAGATTCTCCCGCGCGGGCATCCCGCGCAGCCGGGCCTCCGCTTCCCTCCCCGCCGCGCTGTCCGGTTCCTCACGCTCCACTTCCTTCAACGTTTCCCACGCCTCCCGCCAGCGTCCCGCGCCCAGCAGCACGTCCGCCCGCACCAGCTTCACTTCCACCGCATCCGGATGCTCCGCGGCCATCCGGTCCGCCTCCTCCAGCACCCGATCCGTCTCCCCCAGAGCCTGCAATGCAAAGAGCCGCTGCCGCTTCAAGATCAGCGACAAGGCCGCCTCCCGCTCCAGTTCATCAATCGCATCCACCACCTCCCGATGCTCCCGTCGATTCGCCAGCTCAAAAATCCGCGTCTCCGCCTCCATCCGCGCCTGGCTCTGTTGCGCCAGACGCACCGACTCCTGCCGCTCCGCAGCCACAGCGGCCGGAATCGTATCGGGAAAACGACGGCGTATCTCCTCCAGCTTCGCCTGCGCCTCCTCGTCGGCGCCCGTTTGCATCAGCAGATCCGCCTGCAACAGCGCCAGCTCCGGTGACGGCGCCGATTCTCCGATCAGTTCATCCAGCGCCTCCAACGCCGTCTCGAAATCCCGAAGCGCCTGCCAGGAATAAATCCTCTGCAAGGCCAGATCCGACGTCAGCTCGTTCCGTTCCTCCAACCCGTTGACAGCTTCAATCACCGCCTCGTGACGCCCCGCCTCCGCCAGCGCAAACACCTCCCGCCTCAACCGCAGCATCTCCTCCCGCGCCAGCCATTCAACGGCCATCCACGCGGCACGCGTGTCCGGGTGCCGCTCCAACAGCTCCCGGTACGCCGCCTCCGCGTCATCGCTCCGGTCCAACTGATCGAGAAACTGCGCCCGCATCCACGCCCCCTCCGACATCTCCGGTTGCCGCTCCACCAGGACCTCCGCCTCCCTCAACCCCTCTTCATACCGGCCCAGCACCTGAAGTGAGTACAACCGCTGCAAACGCATCTCCGGAGTCAACGGCTCCTCGCCCTGCTCGATGGCGCCAATCGCCGCCAGCACGGCTTCGTGCTCCTCGCGCGCCGCCAGCGCATAGACGCCCGCCTCCGATCCCGGCTCCTCCCCCGTGCCCGCGACTCGAATCCTCCTCGCCGCCTCCACCGCCGCCCGGCTGCCCGGCTCCTCGCGAACCAGTTTTCCCCAAAGCGCCAGGGCCTCCGGAACCCGCCCCAGTCGCGTCAGCAGATCCGCCCGGAACAACGTCAAATCCACAGCCGATGGCTGCCGCAACGCCAGCCGGTTCGCGTGATCCAACGCCAGTGTCAGCTCGCCCATCTGGTCGAACGCGTACAGCCGCTGCATCTCCATCAGCCACGACAGCTCGCCCCGCGATTCCAATTCCCCCACCGCCGTCACCACTTCGTCATGCCGCCCCTGCCCGGCCAGTTCAAACACCCGGGTCTCCGCCAGCAGCCGGCTCTCCCTCGACACATCCTCATTCATTCGCCCCAAGGCCTCGCTCGCCGCCCTCGCCAGATCGGGATTCGCCGACTCTCCCAACGCTTCGAAGATCTCACGCGCCTGTTCGTGTCGCTTCAGCTTCACGTAGGTCACCCCCAGACGGAATGCCGCCACTTCATGACGCGGTTCCTCCCGCCGGATTTCCTCCAACAGCGCGGCCGCCTGCTCATCCCGGCTCAATTCGGACAACAACATCGCCAGATCAAACTTCACCCGCAAATCCGCCGGACGCCGCTCGAGGTACAGCCGGAAAGCCTCAATCGCCTCCTCAATCCGGCCCCGCTCATAGTGCTCGTAGGCGCCAAACTTCAGCGATTCCAACTCGGTCGCGGTCTGCTGGCCGGCTGCCAGGCACACGCTGACCATCAGGGCCGCCCAGAACGCGGTTGTTCTCTTCAGATCAATCATGGCTCGTCCCTCCTGAATCGAAACAGTTCGTAATCCCCCACACCGCGCCTCCGAAAGCTCTTGACCCCCGAGAACGGCACTGGATCCCGTTCCTCCCGGATCACGCGCCCGGACCGGTCATACGCCCGCCATTCCACCATCTGCTCC
>DATKEE010000561.1:0-4337 GCA_035544555.1 Candidatus Methylomirabilota bacterium | reverse complement strand
CCTACGACCCGCGCTCTGGCCGTTTCCTCCAGCGCGATCCGGTGTGGGACGAACAGAACGTTGGAGGGTGGCACACGTTTACGGGAAACAACCCACTTTCGAAGCGAGATCCGCTTGGGATGGATGGCACAGATTTCGATGAATTCGAATTGCAGGCCCGGCTGACGACACTGGAGCAGGCCATGAAAAGACTGAAGGATTCGGGTGGTTCGGCCCAGGCGGCAGAGCTTCGCAGGGCCAAGAATCGTTTGCGGGCGTATTGCATGCAATTTCCGGACGAACCGGCGATCAAGAACGCGCAGGCCAAAGTGAAAGTGGCGGAAGAAGCAATCGAAAGCGCAAAAGCCAGGGCAGCGCCCGCCGCCGCGGCGGCGGGCACTCCAGACTGTCCGCCGTCGGCCGTCCCCAAGGCCGCTCCCACTCCTGAATCCGCGCCATCTTCTGACCGTTGGAACCAGTTCGTCGAGACCATCACGCGATACGTGCAGCAACAGAAGAAACGGTTCGAAAAAGAGCCGGGTGAAGAGCTGACGGAGGCGGAACAAGGAGAGATGCGCCGGCTCGATCAGTTGGCGGAAGCCGCTGAAATGGTTCGAGACTACCAAACGGGAAAACTTGCTTGTGACGACCCCAAAGCCAGGTCGCGCATGCTCATCGCGATGACGCAGTTGACCAGGTTCTTCGGCGGCGAACCCGAAAAGACGGCGCCGAAGTTCAATAAAGTGGAGAAGGAGATTAAAGAGGCGTTGAAAAGTTCGAAGGTGACTCCGTCGATGTTTCGAGACTGGTTCAGAACATTCGAGCAGGAGCGCAAAACTCTGTTGAAAAGCAACGATTGAGAAACACGGAGGCATCATGAAATTTCTTTCAGTAAATCGACCAGTGATCCCCGGAAAGTCATCTCAGTGTGAACACGTCTGGAGGCACACGCGCTCCACATCGTCCGCACTCTGGGCGCTGCTCCTTGTGTGCTTCGCCCTCTCCAGCGCCATGGCCCAACCGGTGACCGGCCTGCTCTATTTCGCCGTCGAAGATCTCGACAACAACCGCGTTGTCCAACGTGGCATCGCCGGCAGTCAGGGCTTCGCGTTCGATCAACTGGTCCTCGCGCCCAACACGCGGCATCGCGCCTGGATTCTCGAAGCGGCCACCTTGCGCATCGGCAGCGCCACCTTCACCACCCCCAACGCCGGCCGCAGCATGGAGGCGCCCGCATTCCTCATGCTCGACCGCACCACGCACGACGCGGACAACGACGGCCTGCCCGACCTGGGCGAGTTCATCCTCGGCACCGATCCGTTCAACCCGGACACCGACGGAGACGGGGTGAGCGACGGTGAGGAGGTGCGGGCGGGCTCGAATCCTTTGAGCGGACTGGCCGCGCGCATCGGGATGATCGACGGCCTGCCCGTCTCCGGCGGTCCACAAAGCGTGACAGCGTACAACGACCTGGCCATCGTGGCGCGCGGCAGCCAGGGCCTCCAGGTCTTCAATATTTTCAATCGAATGAGCCCGTTACTCGTTGCCGATGTGCCCAGGACGGGGACCACAGGAGATCCCGGCCGCGTGGATTGCACGGGCAGCCTTCTTGCCGCGGCTGTCGGCCTTCGGGGAGTGGACATCTATGATCTTTCGGACCCTCCGAACACGCAAGCAACGCAATCTGCCGGAGGCATTGGCCTCGTTACGCGGGTCGCAACCGCCGGCCGGTGTGTCTATGCCGCCAACACCAGCCGTGAAGTGATTCTGGTGGACATGATCACCGGCGTGGTGATCGGGCGACGGCAGTATTCAGCCGAGTCAATCACTGGCATCGCCGTGGCGGGCGATCATTTGTATGTGTTGTCCGTGCGCGGACCAAACTTTCCCGATCCGGGCGTGCAGATCATCCACAAGATCGCCCTGGGTGAGACGCTCGGCGATCCGGTCGCCACGCTGGAGGTTTCCAGCCCGGATTACGTGGCGCCGAGTCGGACGTCCCTGGCTGCCGGCGGGGGGCTGATTTACGTGTGTGGAGTGGGCCAAAGCATTGGCGGGCTAATCACCCCCGGCATCTACATCGTCCGGGATGATGGCGACACTCTGACTGTTCTGGGCCCGCCCCCCGCCCCGCTGACGGCGTTCGAGGTGGCGGTCAACGGAGCCGGGCGCGCCGTCTTCACGCAAGGCTACCGCACGTCCGGCAACGCGACCGTCGGGGCGCGGCGGGTCGGCGTGGCGGACGTGAGCGACCCCACCCAAGCCGCGCAGTTGATCACCTCGTTTGAGTTGCTCACCTTCGATGACACGCTCACCCTCCCCATCGCCTTGACGATCTACAACGGGCTGGGCTACGCCCTGAACGACGCCACGCCGGGATTTCTCGTCGGCGGCGGATTGCAAGTGGCCAATTACATGCCCGTTGATTTCCTTCGCGTGCCGCCCACCGTGTCGCTCGAAACCAGCGCGGTGAACGGTGAGATCGAAGAAGGCAAACAAGTCCGTGTAACAGCGCTCACCACCGACGACGTGCAGGTGCGCAACGTCGAGTTCTACCTGGATGGTGAATGGATCGCCACCGATGGCGGATTCCCCTTCGAGTACCGTTTCGACGCGCCGATCATCACGGCGGAAAGGAACTCGTTCACCTTGCGCGCTCGGGCGTCGGACACGGCGGGCAGCGCCACATTCAGCGACGAGATTGTCATCAATCTGATCCCCTTCACGCGAACGACCTTCGCCAACAACGGCGATCCCTGGCTGATCAGTTCCAGCGGACCGACGCGCATCGAAGCGGAGAATTTTGACACCGGTGGCGAAGGCGTCGCGTATCACGACACCACGGCGGTCAATCAAGGCAACAGTTACCGGAATGAAGCCGTCGATGTTCAATTCACCACCGACGAGGGCGGTGGATTCAATGTGGGTTTCATAGCCGCAGGCGAGTGGCTGGAATACACCGTCGATGCCGCCGCGACGGGCACCTACGAACTCCGCTTGCGCGTGGCCCGCCTGCTCTCCGGCAGCAGCGCCCTCCGCGTGCTGGTGGACGGTGTGGACAAGACCGGCGATCTGGCGGTCCCCAGCACCGGCGGCAATCAGAACTGGACCACGATTACACAAACGGGAGTGACGCTGGACGCCGGCGCACATGTCGTGCGCATCGAAATGGTTGGCGGCAGCTTCAGCTTAAACTGGTTTGAGCTGGAGGCGGAGGCTGGCGGACCGTGAGCGCAAACCGCGGTTGAACAACAAACAAGAAACAAAGGACGAGGATAAGAGCCTGTTTTCAGGGTGGAGGGGTGGAGTGTTGAGGCAACTCGTAAATCGTAAATTGAATGCTTCCTCCGATGTGCGCGCCGGAGATCCAATGAGAATCGACTCACATCCACCGCATTTGACCCTTGCCGCACGGTCATTCGTCATTCGTTGTTCAGCACTCCTCACCCCTCACCCCTCACTCGTCACTCTCTCCTTCTTCTCCCTCATCACCACCCTCTGCCTCTCCCCGCCGACCACGCGCGCCAACGACGATCCTGTTCTCACTTGGAACGCGCTGCTTCTCGAAACCATCCGAGCGGAAAACAGCCCGCCCACACTGGCCTCGCGCAACCTCGCCATCCTCCACGCCTCAATGTATGACGCCGTCAACTCAATCGAGCGGACCCACCAGCCGTATCGCTGGCTGCTCCCGCCCGACGGCGAAGCCTCCGTCGACGCGGCGGCGGTCGGCGCCGCGCACCTGGTGTTGGTTGTTCTTTACCCGTCCGCCCGTGCGCGATTCGACGAGGCCTACGTGGACTTTCTGGCAACCACGCCCGCCGCCCCATCCCGGACCAACGGACTCGAACTCGGCCGGCTCATCGGCGCGCTGACCGTGGACAGTCGCAACGCGGACGGCGCGACCACGGAGGTCCCCTACATCCCCAGCGACGCGCCCGGACAATGGCGTCGCACGCCGCCCGATTTTCGGCCGCCGCTGGATCCCCACTGGGGCCTGGTGGAGCCGTTTTGTGTGCCGGACGTGGAACCCTACGTGCCGCCGGGGCCGCCTTCGCTGGACGGCGCGGCTTATGCGGAAGACCTCAACCAGGTGAAGTCACTCGGCGACGCGAACAGTCTCATGCGCACATCGGAGCAAGACACCATCGCCGTGTTCTGGTCGGACTTCAGTTACACCATCACGCCGCCCGGACACTGGCAGGAGATTGCAGCCACCCTGGCGCGCAACCGCGGCAACACGCTGCATGAGAACGCACGTCTGTTCGCGCTCGTGAGCCTGGCGCAGGCGGATGCCGCCATTGTCGCGTGGGAGAGCAAATACCGTTACAACTTCTGGCGGCCCGTGACGGCCATTC
>DATKEE010000560.1:0-4143 GCA_035544555.1 Candidatus Methylomirabilota bacterium | reverse complement strand
GTTTGCAGGCGCTCTGTTCCGGTGTCCAGTCCGGAAACAGCGCGCTCGCCGCCGCCACCGTCTCCGGCGTCAACCGCCGTGCGTCCGCCCACTCGAAGGTGGGGAACTGGCAGAGGGGACACGAACCGCCGGGCAGCGGTTCCCGCGCGTGGTCCAGATCGCGCGGGTCGGCGGCGAGAGCCAGAATGTTTTCATGGCGCGGAGAAAGGTCCTCCCAATGCGCGTCGAAAACTTGGCGTCGCTTTTCTTCGGACCAGAATGAAAACGCGCGGTTGAACAGCGCCTGGTGTTGATCCCGATGGTTCATCGGCTCGCGGCCATTTCGCGCCAGCCGCCCGTCAATCGTGACGTCCCAGAGCAACCGGTAGCGTTCGCGGACGATCCGCTGTTGCGTGGGGTTTTGAACCCGCAGCGCGATTTGGGCGGAATAGGCGAACACGGGATCCACCATGTCGTGAAGGTGCGTGAACTCATGCCGGAGGAACCGGAGCATCTGATCGTCGCGCATCAGGCGCTCCAGACGAAGGGCGACCACGGCAGTGCGGACGTCCCCGGCGCCGACGTAGAGTTCGGCTCCTTCCTCATTCCTGTTGCGGGCCTGGCGGAAGGCGAGCACCTGGAGCGCGTCCGGCAACAATGGAAACTCCCGAAGGGAACAGGTGATCAACTCCTCCAGACCCCATTCGCGGAACCAGCCGAAGTGCACCTGGAAAAAGGCCGCGTTGCGTTCGTCGGGATCGGCCACCGAGTAACACTTCTCCCGTTCAGCGTGAAAGCGGCGGACCTGCAACGCCGGCGCGCCGCGGCGACGTCCGCCGGCGCAGAGAAAGACCGCGCCTTCCACGAAATCGTCGTCGTAACGGAGGTGCATGTTCCGGCTTTTATGAGTTTTCCACCGGTGAACGGATGGCACCCGGGGGAAGGTTGTTGATGCCACACGATGCGCAGAGCGTCGATGCGGATTCGTCGATGGGACGCAGGAGCAGGTCCTCGCTGCCGGGTGGCACCCCCAGGCGGGCACACTCCGCGAGGATGAACTCCCGGGTGAAGCCGGCCAGGGCACCGAGCGCGGTGTCGCCGGCCATGCGTCCGAGACGGCGGGTAAATGCGGGGCTCCAGCGTCCCAGGTGTTCCCGCAGGAACGCCTTCTGCGCTTCGCGACCTATCGCGATTGGTTCCTCATCGAACTGATGCTCCAGCGCGTAAGCTTCCCGGGCCGCGAGGACGGACAGGAACTCCAACTCGATGCTGATGTGGTCCTGGCGTTCCGCGGCATCGGGCGCGAGTTCCAGGCCGAATGCGGTGTAAAATGCGCCGAGGTCGGCGAGGCGGTGCGGCTGGAAGAGCGGATCGGCCTTGAGGTCGCCATACTCGATCTCATTCATTGGACAATCTCCACGAACGGTATGGCCGAAACAAATCACGTGGTCGCGATGGAACGAGTCAAAGTCCCCCGGGTCCAGGTGCCGCAGAAGGGTTTCCGCGGCGGTGCGCAAGCCGCCATTCCCTGCCAGTGTGGTTGCCACCGCGTCCACGGCCGCCCGCGTCCTTTCGTCGGTGAGCCATCGCCAGCCCGCCGGATCGGGGTCTTCAAACGCCTTCGCCAGGAACCGGCAGAGGAACGATCGCGCCAGCGCGGTATCAATCTGACATTGAAGCGTCGGTTGTATGGCGGAAGGTTGCGCCCCGCATCCGACAGCGCCTTCCGACGCGCTCTGTTCCGGCCGCGCGGCCGGGCGTCCACCGCCATTGGCGGACGGAACCGCCGGGGACGGCTCCGCCTCTGGCCGATAATTGCCGAAGACGGATCGCCGTGGAGGCGGGGTTCCCAGTCCGAATTCCGAATTCCGTTCCGGCTCAGATGGAGTTGGCATGTTTGTCGGGGCGGACATGGAAGGATTCCTCAACCTTGGTCTCGATGATTTTGGTTCCGTCCTTCGAGAAGCCCATGATGGTGTCATCGTACATCTCGAATTTCCGGCCACGGATCTCCGTCTCGAAGACTTTCGGGCCTTCCTGGATTTCGTAGCGGAAGCAGATGCGCTCATCCTTGCCAAACAGTTGCAGCACGGCGAGCAACTCGCGGTCGGGCATTGTGTAGCGGTCGATGGCGTCATCGACGCCGGGACCGAACATCTGCCTGAGATAGGGGCGCGGCACCCAGCGGGGGGGAATATAGTAGCCGTTCGGCTCGGTGCCGAACTGGGGATAGAGGGGCAGCGCGACCTTGGCGACGTGGATGAGGTAATAGAGGGGGTTGTAACGATCCTCCTTCCAGGTGCCGGCCGGATCGAGCTGGACCAGGCCCTGGAGCCGGATGTGTCCGACGCACGCGGACATGCAACGGGTCTGCATCGGGAGTCCGCCGCCGGACGGGTCGCGGCCTTCGATGCGCGGGAAGCAGCCGATGCATTTCTCGGTGGTGCGGGTCGTGCCGCGGTAGTGGGTCTTTTTGTAGGGGCAGGCCTCCATGCACTTCCGGTAACCCCGGCAGCGTTCCTGATCGACCAGCACGATGCCGTCCTCGGGGCGCTTGTAGATGGCGTTGCGGGGGCAGGCGGCGAGGCAGGCCGGATAGGAACAATGGTTGCAGATACGGGCGAGGTAGAAGAACCAGGTCTTGTGCTGGGGCGCCGCCTCACCGCCGGTGAAGGCCATCTGTCCGCGCCGGCTCTTCTCCGAGCCGGTGGGATTATCCTCGAATCGATTGGGCGCGGCCCATTCCTCGTCAGTGGGCAGGTAGCCGAGGGCCTTTTGCGCGCCCTCGGGGCTGATGTTCGTCAGGGCCGCCTCGAAGATCGTCCTGCCGTTGAACTCGCCGTAAGGCGCCCTGACCTCCCAGGCCGTGCCGCCCCACGTCTGCCCGCCCGGGTTGCTCTGCTCCAGCAGATCAAGGGTCTTCACATCCCAGTGATGGGGATATCCACCGTAGGGTTTTGTCTCGACATTGTTCCACCACATCGACTCCTGGCCCTTGGAGAAGGTCCACGTGGACTTGCACGCCATGGTGCAGCTCTGGCAGCCGATGCACCGGTTCAGATTGAAGACGAAGGCGAACTGCTGGTCCGGATACGCCGCTTCGTAGGGGTATTGCATGTCCCGGCCGAGTTGCCAGTTGAATACGGTGCTCATGGGTGTCTGGCGGTTTGGTGCGTTGAATCGTGGAATGGTGGAATGATTGTCACAATTTCAGTTTCGGAACCGGACTGCCCATCGGGTCGGTGAACCGGTCGGCCGCCGTTCCGGGGACATCCGTTGCCGGAGGAACCTCAGCCCGGGGTGTCACGGATGCATCCTGACCGGATGGTGTGCCCTCCGCCGGTTTGGCCGGGGCCTCCACCCGGCCGCATGGCCGCCCCCAGAGGAGGAAGGTTGAGGCGATGAGGTCGCGCACGAAAGGCTCGCCCTTGCTTTGGAGCACCTGGTTGGGACCGATGTAGTGCGGGTTGCGGAACAGGGCGAGGACCTGCTTGTGGTTGTAGCCCATTCGCATGAACTCCTCGATGAAGCAGGCCGCCATCTCGCCGCTGGTATCCTCGTCGGTGAACAGCGCGACGCCGTTCAACTCCAGCGGATCTTCAAAATCAAATTCATCCTTCGGCATGTTTTAATCTCCATGGGGCCGGCCCATGCCGGCTGATCATTCGCGGTATTCGTTCCCGGTCAGTCATAAACTGTCGCGCCCGTCCCGGCCGCGGCTCCGACGGCAAAACCGCCGTCCAGGTATTTCCGCATGGTGTCGTTCTCGGCGTCGGGGGACATCCCGTCGGCGCCGGGTTTCCAAACACCTCTGCCGCCGAGTCCGCCGTCCTCCGCCTTCGAGACGCGCACGAGACATTCCTTGGGCACGATGTTGATGGCGTGATTGTCCGCCTCGCCGCCAAAGATGAAATTCATGAAGACCTTGGCCTTGTGGAACAGCGTGTCGGTCTGGTGCATGGGCATGTGCCAGTTGCGGTTGATCGACTGCTGCGAGCCGAAGCGGAAATTCGAGATGTAGCCCTCCTCTGTGAGTGAAAGGCCGTCGGGGCGCGTCTGCTGCGCCTTCACGGTCTTCTCCGTCGCGATGAAGGAGCCGTGCTTCATCATGATGACGTGGTAGGGATAGGCGGCGTTGAAGGTGACGCGCAGCATGCAGCGGCT
>DATKEE010000559.1:0-4483 GCA_035544555.1 Candidatus Methylomirabilota bacterium | reverse complement strand
GAAACCGGTGAAGCGGATGCACCCATTCATTCGCGCCCTGATCGGCCTGGCCGAAACCCTTCGCATACACGAGTTCGCCGTTGCGGGAAATGGCCAGCGACAATCCGGGAATGCTGTTGCTCTGCATGTAACCGTTGATGGCGTCGTCGATGACTGCCAGGTTGGCAGGCGTCATGCCGCCGTTGCGCCGGAAGATCACGTTGAACCGCTCCCCGCCCGCGGGGTTGAACGCGCTCGCGAACACCGGCCGATAGCCCTGATACTGCCAGTTCCACGTCTGCGCCTGATAATTCATCTCCGTCAGATCGTGATGACTGACCCACGCGTCACCGTGCCCCGGCGTTTTCCAGACCCCGGTGAACAGCGACTGCCCATTCACCACGGCGGCGCTCACGGTGATGAGTTGGTAGCCCTGCGCCCCGAGGTTTTCGAACTCCTGTTGATACTGCGCGCTGGTGAGGCGCGTCCGCACCGCGTAGCCGGCCGGATCGCCCTTGCGCCAGATGCCCGAGTAATAATCCACGCCACCCGCGCTGCAGGTCCACAAGTGAACGAGCTCGTAGCCCTGGCTGGTGTGAACCGAGTTCATCGCCACATAATCGTGATGCGGCAGGCCGGTTTCGGTGACCACGTCGGCGCCGGGCGACTGTTCCCAGATGGCGTTGTAATAAATTTGATTGCCGATGCTGAAGGCGCTGAGAAAGACGGGGAAGAAGCCGTCCGCCGCGTAACCCGCGCTGACGTTTTCGAATTGCGCCTGGGTCATGCCCGGATGCGTGATCCAGCCCGGACCCGGCTCCTGCCCCCACACGGCGGCGTAACGCGCCGCGCCGCCCTTCTCATAGCCCGAAACCGAAAGCAGACGGTAGTTGTAGGGATCGCCCGTCCACTTGTTGAACTCGGTCTGGTACTCCGCCGCGGTCATGTCGTGGCGCGAGGCCCATGGAACCGCCGACGCCGGCAGGATCACAACCGACACCACGCAGGCGATGAGACAGCAAAAAGTTGTTCGCAGGTGAACCGAACCGTGACGAATTGGAGCAGACGTTTTCATTCCACTGTTGATTGAAGAAATTCAGCGCGCGGGATTACAGCCGGTGAAGCATTTTCCGTCGCTTCACCCGTGCAGCTCCCGCAGAATCCCTTGCCAGTGCCAGCGGGCATGGTCGGGGTGCCGGATCAGGCAGAAGGTGTGCAGGAGAATCCGTCCCGTTCGGGAGGCGGCCAAAGTTGTCTGAGTGGAAGCTCTCATGGTCGTTTCGAGTTTTTGCTTTCACTCCGTACAGAAGGATTGAAGGGGTCACGATTACACCTGCAACCGCCGACGTGAGCCGGTTGCATTCTCCGGCAGGGGAAAATTCTTCAAAACAATCCGGACCGGAGCGCGGTTGTGTCAAAGACCAGCCGCAGCAGGTCGGCTGTAACGTGTGTGCCTGGCAGTGCTGCGGCTGGTCCTGCGGACACAGCCGCGCTCCAACGCGTTGCAGTACCCTCCATGCTTGCGGGAGAAATCGGGGCTTGTCCGACTGGACCTGCCGGCATGCCATTGCCGACAGGAATGTCGGTGCTCCCGTTGCGGAGCTGGCCGGTGGCGGATGCCTATTCCTCCATCACCTTGAAAAAGCGGCGCAATTCCTCCGCCACCTCCGAGTCATCCGCCACCGTCCGCACAACCTCCTGGTAAACCAGTTTTTTGTAGCGGTCGCGCAGACGATGCACGGCGACGGCCACCGCGTTGGGCTTCATGTTCACCTGGGGCGCCACAGTGTTGTAATCACCCGGTTCGGCCTCCTCGATGACGAATCGCTGAAGCGCGCCGAACAGCTCCGCTTTTCCCGCCGCCGACTGCTCCTCGCGCAGCCGCGCCAGCGCCTTATCGAACAGGGAGAGAAACCAGTTCCGCTCGAATATTTTCTCCGGGGACAAATCCGAGGCTGGTTCGTGCAGGAACCGGCCTTCGCTGTCCGTGTCGTCCAACGACACGATGTTCACCCGCCCGCCCCGCTTGACCGCGCGTTCGTAGTCGCGCTGGTTGGAAACGAAATGATTCAGCGATGCGAGCAGGAACGAACGAAACTTTCCCCGTCGCCGATCCGCAGCGCCGAGATAGTTCTCCTTGATCAATCGGTAAAGGAACTCCTGCGTCAGGTCCTGCGCCCGGTGCGGATCGTGTCCTTTGCGGCGGAGATAGGCGTAGAGCGGATACCAGTAGGTGCGGCACAGCCGTTCGAGCGCCGCCTCGGCCTCCGGCGAACCCTGCTGTTGTGCCGCCATCACATTCGTCCAGGAAGTAGCGGCAAACCGCGCGCCCATCGCGGTGTCCGGCGTGGGATTTCGTTCCGGCGCATCCATGCGGCCATCCTATGCTGCCTGCACTCCGCACGCCACCCTTTCTAAGGGCCCATCCTGCGGAACTATTCGGGTTTCTTGCACGACCCGGGAGCCCCCCCCTTTCACCCTCGTTCCCTCTCCATAAACCCTGATCCCAAAATCGGCGCTGAAGACGCGCGCACTCCGAACGCTGGCGCATAGTTCGATGGAGCCGCGGTCCGCGCGGAGCGTCTGGAGCGCGGCGCGTTCACCGCCGCTTTTGGCCGTGGCTTCGGCGAGTATCCCGAATTTGGAAACGCAACACGCAGAATCGACTTTCCGGGGCAGCTTGCACTGTTCCTTTCCACGATCCTCGTAGCAGCCCACGTAAGCAGGCTCTGATCTCTTTGGTCGTTTGCCATTGGCCCTCGGCGATCACAACGCCCAAGCCTCCTCACGTCGGCGGCTACGAGCTAACCGGACTGCAACCCCACCAACGCCTCGTGCAACTCTTTTGCTGACGCATACCTCTCCTCCGCGTTCGATGCGCAGGCTCTGCCAATCACCTCGTTCAAGCGCCGCAACAAGCTGTCATCTGCCTCTTCCCAAACTGCGGTGGGCACCTCGGGGAACAGCATCCGGTCGCGGCCCATGCAGGCCTCATACAACACCTTGCCCAGCGCAAATACATCCGCCGCCGGTGTGCCTGGCCCCTCGGGAGGGATGTATCCTTCCGTGCCGACCAGCGAAACCTCTCGCCCATCGCTCCGTTGCTCGGTGACCAGGCCGATGTCCGCAAACTTTGGCGCGCCGTTCACATAAATGATGTTGCCGGGTTTGATGTCCCGGTGCACGAGCTGTTGCTGATGCAGATGCTCCAGCGCCAAACTCAAGTCCAGCCCCAACTTCACGCATTCCTCAGGGGCCAGCTTGCCGCGCCAGTTCAATTCCGTGGCCAGGGTCTTCGGCGAATAGCTCTCCGGATCGATCCGCTGTCCGGCCGCCTGATCATCCGCCGGCTCCATGATGTAGAAGAAATAACCGGCATCATTGTTCCGGCCCACGTGCAGCACGTTCACGAAGCCCGGATGCGACCGTGAAATGGGCATGAACTTCTGGATCCCCTTGAACTCGCGTTCGTACGGCTCCCCAGCGGGAAACGCCCGCCGTTGCACGATCTTCACCGCGTGGAAGACACCGATCGCGTTTCGCGCCAGCCACACCTCGCCGTAAGCGCCCCGCCCCACACAACGCACCAGCGTGTGATCCGGAATCACCAGCCCGGCCTCCCTTGCCTTCGCGGCCGCTGTTTCGCTGAAGCGCGATGTTTCCACCAGCGTTCGTTCGAGCACCTCCTTCTCAAATCTCAACCGGTGAAAATGACATCTCAACGACCAGCCCAGCGCGACGGGAATCTGCGCGAACGCCACCACCGTCCAGGGGAACCAGATGTGATGACGCGCCACCTGCAGGGCGATTACGAGCATGGCGATGGCGCCGATGACGGCCAGCCCGAGTGCCCAGAAGGGGCGGAGCAATCCCATGACACCGCCGATGAACATCCCAGACAGCAAAACGACAAGCACCTGCTTCGGCCAAGACAACAACACCAGCCCCTCATCGCGGATGGTGTTGAGATATGCGGTGGCGGTGATCTCGACGCCGGGAGTGTTTTCGCCTCGCCACAACGTGTACGGCGTGCGAAAGGCGTCGGCTTCATCGCCCGGCTTCAATGTCTTGGGCCGCGCGCCGACGAACACCACCTTGTTGCGGAATATTTCCGGAGATTCGCCGCGCACCGCATCGCAGTAACTGACGTGCGGCAGCGTGAGCGCCGGACCGTAGTAATTCAGCCACAGATCCGGGCCGGCTCGAGCGTGGCCACCGACGTGAGGAAGCGGATTCATGCCCGCAGCATCCGGTGAAGAGTCCGCCTCGTCACCTCGGCGGCTACGGACCTCCGCCAGTTCGGCCGCGCGGCGCGGGAGGTCCGGCAGTGTTTCCGTTCCGGCGAAATACTGCCGGGCCACGGCCTTGTCGGGCGACATCATTTCCGTGACGCCCCAGCCGGCTGCCGGTTCGAGAAACTCCGGCAGCGGGAGGACGGGATTCCTGACTTGCACCTGCGGCCGTGTGAGGGATTCGAGCGTCGCCGCCAGCACCACCCGTCCGT
>DATKEE010000558.1:0-6734 GCA_035544555.1 Candidatus Methylomirabilota bacterium | reverse complement strand
GGCGAGGGATTTTGGCCGGGGCCAAGGCGGCGAGACCGGAGCATCCCCTCTGCGGGCTGTGACGGTTGAGCCAACGCGGGACCCGGGCAACTTTCCGCTTGTCGGACTCCCATCAAGTAGTGTCCTAATCTCGCTCGTGTCCCAAGTCGCCCGCACCAGAGCCGGACGTATCGCCAAAGCCTGGTCCCTCGCCGCTCAACGCTACCGCGAGGCGGACGTCCAGGTAACGACCGCACTCGAAACGCTCGCCCGCATTCCCATTTCAATCCATTGCTGGCAGGGGGACGACGTCCGCGGTTTCGAAACAACCGGCGCAGAATTGGGCGCCGGTCTCGCCGTCACCGGAAATCATCCCGGCAGGGCCCGCACCGCCGATGAACTCCGCTCCGATCTCGACCAGGCCCTCGCCCTCATTCCCGGCAGGCATCGATTGAACCTCCACGCCATCTACGGCGAGTTCGGCAATGCCCGGGTGGATCGCGACGCCATCGAACCGGGACATTTCCGGACCTGGATCGACTGGGCCAAAACCCGCGGTCTGGGACTGGACTTCAACCCCACTTACTTCGCCCATCCCAAGGCCGCCGCCGGGCTCACCCTGACCCACCCGGACCCGGCAATCCGGCGCTTCTGGATCGAACACGGCATCCGCTGCCGCGAGATCGGCGCCGCCATGGGCCGCGCGCTCGGTTCCCCCTGCATCACCAATGTCTGGATACCCGACGGCCAGAAGGACACCCCGGCGGATCGACGCACTCCCCGCGAACGCCTGGCAAAATCGCTCGACACGATTTTCAAAAGGCCCATGCCGCCCAGGCATCAACTCGACGCCGTCGAACCCAAGCTCTTCGGCATCGGCAGCGAAAGCTACGTGGCCGGATCTCACGAGTTCTATCTCGGCTACGCCATCACACGCCGGAAATTACTCTGCCTCGACGCAGGCCATTTTCATCCCACGGAGACCATCGCCGACAAACTCTCCAGCGTGCTTCCGTTTTTGCCCGGGGTGCTTCTTCACGTCAGCCGCGGGGTGCGATGGGACAGTGACCACGTCGTGACCTTGACCGACGAACTCCTCCTGATCGCCCGCGAGATCGTTGCGAATGGTTGCCTCGACCGCGTTCACATCGGCCTCGATTATTTCGACGCGAGCATCAACCGGGTGGCCGCCTGGGTGATTGGAACGCGCGGCGTCCAGCGCGCCCTGTTGTCGGCCCTGTTGGAACCCCCCGCCATCCGGCAGGCGGAAGCTGAGGGTGACCTCACTTCCCGGCTCGCGTTGCAGGAAGAGGCGAAAAACCTGCCCATCGGCGCCGTTTGGGATCACTTCTGCGAAAGCCACGAAGTGCTGCCGGGCGATGCCTGGCTGGCGGAGGTGAAGAAATACGAAGCCACCGTACTAGCCCGGAGAACATGAGGAGAATGATGAACACCACCGCCGAAACGCTGGCTCCCGATGAATTCGAGCGTGAACCCGTTCCGCCGCGCGCACTGAAGGGACCCAGTTCGTTCTGGGGCATGTATGCCGGCGAACACACCGCCGGCACCGAGTTCATGATCGGGCCCCTGTTCATCGCCTGGGGCGCCACCGCGTTCGACCTGATCTTCGGCCTGCTCCTGGGCAACCTCCTGGCCGTGCTCACCTGGCGCTTTCTCACCGCCGAAATCGCCACCCGACACCGACTGACCCTCTACTATCAACTCGAGAAAATCTGCGGCCGTAAACTGGTCACCCTCTACAATCTATTTAACGGCGTCCTGTTCTGCTTTCTCGCCGGTGCCATGGTCACTGTCTCCGCCACGGCCGTCGGCGTGCCCTTCGGGGACATCATCCGCATGCCGACCTTCGAGGATACGATGCCGACAGGCGTGATGTGGACGCTGACCTGTGTGGTCATCGGCGCGGCAATGACCTTTGTCGCGGTGCGCGGTTACGGGTTTGTCGCGCGCATCGGCCACCTGGCGGCACCGTGGTTGTTTCTCGTCTTCCTGGCCTGCGGCTTCGTGATGCTCGGCAAACTGGGAACCGTGAACCTCTTTGAACTGATCCGGCCGGAACCGGACGCCGGCGGGCGAATCGGTTTCTGGGGCGTCGTCTGTTTCTCCTGGTTCTGCAACGCCGCCATGCACCTCGGCATGTCAGACCTTTCCGTGCTCCGCTTCGCCCGCAAACCCGGCTACGGCTGGGCCTCCGCCGCCGGCATGTTCCTCGGCCACTACATCGCCTGGATCTCCGCCGCGCTCCTGCTCGTGTACTGGGTGCGGGCCTTCGACATCGATCCCGCCGTCGGCGCCCCTCCCGGCCCCATGGTCTTCGACGCCGTCGGCTGGGCGGGCCTGCTCTGTGTCGTCATCGCCGGATGGACCACGGCCAATCCAACCATCTACCGCGCGGGTCTTGCGTTTCAGGGCATGGCGCCGAAAATGTCCCGCGGCACCGCCACCCTGATCGCCGGAAGCGTCTGCACGCTGGCCGGCATCTTTCCGGCCTTCGCCATGCAACTCCTCAACTTCGTCGGCCTCTACGGCACCATTCTCGCCCCGATGGGCGCCATCATCGCCGTGGACCATTTCCTTGGCCCGAGAGTGGGCATCCGCTCCCCCGCCGGAACGACGGCGACCCCATTCAATTTCGCCGTGCTGTTGGCGTGGTTGATCCCCGTGGCCATCGCCCTCTGGCTGGTGTTCCAACACGACGTCCAGGCGTTCTTCCTCCCATTGCCCGCGTGGATTCTTTGCGGCCTGCTTTACATTGGTTTCGCCAGAGCCCGCCAAACCTCCACCCTTTCCACCGCGCCCCGCCAATCCCGATGAAATCCCTCGCGTCAATCCTCGGCCCGCTCGCCCTCGCGGGAACCATCGTTCCTCCGTTGCTGTTCCTCCTGCAACTCATGGACGAAGTCCCCATGAAATGGATCATGCTCGCCTCCGCCATTCTCTGGTTTGTCAGCGCCCCGTTCTGGCTTCGAGGCGGCGCCGAACCGGCCCCCGCCCCGCAGGATCCGCCTTCCAACCCGACCTGACATGATCCGCAAGGCATTCAAGATGACCGTCCACCCCGGCCGAGAGGAAGATTACCGGCGCCGTCACAATCCCATCTGGCCCGACCTCGAGGAGGCGCTCGTCCGACATGGGGTCCGGTCGTATTCCATTTTTCTGGATCCCGACACGGGCGACCTGTTCGCCTACGCGGAAGTCGAGAGCGAGGAGCAATGGCAGGCCATTGCCCGCACCGAAGCCTGCCGGCGCTGGTGGCATCACATGCGCGAACTCATGCCCACGCACCCGGACAACAGCCCGATCAGCAAGGATCTCCTCGAAGTATTCCATCTCCGACCCCGAATCGCATGAAGTTCCCGAATCTCCTTCTCCTAGGCACCGCGTTCGCCACGCTCCCACTGCTCGCGCAAAACTCCACCCCCACCGACGCCCAAACCAGCGGGACCGGCGGCCGCTTCCCGCTCCTCGAACCCCTGCAGGCCGGTTCCCTGCACAACTTCCATCGCTACGACGAGAATGTTTTCGGCGGTTCCAGTCCGGAAACACCCGAGGATTTCGCCGCGCTCGCGAAACTCGGGGTCAAGATCGTTGTCAGCGTGGACGGTCTGCGGCCGAACGTCGAGGAGGCCGCAAAGCACGGCCTCACTTACGCCCATGTTCCCTTCGGTTACGACGGTGTGCCCGAGTCCGTTCGCCTTCAGTTGATCAAGACGTTCCGATCCGCCTCGGGTCCCATCTATGTCCATTGCCACCACGGCAGACATCGCGGCCCGGCGGCCATCGGTTGCATGCTCGCCGGAGATGGCCGGGTGAGTGCGGAGGACGCCGTCAACATGCTGAAGGCCGCGGGCACATCACCCGATTATCCGGGATTGTTTCGCGACGTCGCCGAGATCCAACCCGTCTCCGAAGAGCAGCTTGCCGCCGTCGCGATGCCGCCCCCCGCCGCGGCTGTTTCGGATTTTGCGTCGGCCATGGCCCGCATTGACCGCACCTACGACCACCTCGTCCTGATCCAGAAGGGCGGCTGGAAACCGGACCCATCGCATCCGGATATCGTCCCCCACCGCGAGGCGCTGATGATGCACGAATTGTTGTTCGAAATCGGGCGGACGGAAATGGCCGTGGAACTGGATCTTGATGCCGCCCAGGCCGGTGACTTCCGCCAACTTCTTGACGAAGGCGCCTCCCTCGCGAAGGAACTCGAACGCGGGCTCCAGGCTGAATTGCCCATCCCCGTTCTGGACCGGCGGATGAACGCCTTGAAACAGAATTGCGCCGCCTGCCACAAGCGGTTTAGAAACTGACTTCACCCATCATGCGCCGCCTCCTGATTCCGCTCCTCCTGGCCTTTGCACCCATCCTCCACGCGTCGGACGCGGATCTGTTGGACGTGGACCACGCAAGGCTGATCGCGCGGGCCGACCTCCGCCACGATCAACCGGCATCCCGTAGCGAGGCCGGCCTGCCCATCGGCAACGGTCGCATGGGAACCCTGGTCTGGACACGACCCACCGCGCTCAAAATGCAGATCAATCGCGTGGACGTGTT
Organism: Candidatus Methylomirabilota bacterium; assembly: GCA_035544555.1. Lineage (GTDB taxonomy): Bacteria > Verrucomicrobiota > Verrucomicrobiia > Limisphaerales > DATKEE01 > DATKEE01. Next base: position 2,183 of record DATKEE010000558.1, on the reverse strand, counting down.
CCCCATCGGCGGCGACAGCAACTCCTTCCCCGAGCGGCACACCGATTATTGCGGCGGCTGCGCGTTCGTGGATCTTTCCTTCCCCGGCTTTGGCGCTCCTGTCTTTTCCGATTCTTCAACGCGCCGGCATCTCTCCTGTCATGACGGACTCGCGACTCTCGAAGGCGCGGACATCCGCGTCGAATCGCTCGCGTGGCATCTCAAGGACGTCATCGCGCTTCGGATCACCGATTCAAGCGAAACCCCGCGACCCATCTCCGTTCACCTTCGCACGCTTCGTCCAGCGTTCGTCCGCACCGGCAGTCATCTCGCCGAATCCACCCTCAGCACGAACAACAACCGGCTCCTGCTGGCTCAGCGCTTCAGCGAAGACGGGCACTACTGCGGTTCGGCTGTCGCCGTCGGCGTCCTGGGCCGCGAATCGGTCGTCCGTCAGACCTTCGATGAGGAATTGCGGCTCGATATCCAGCCCGGGCAGGGAGAGTTCACGGTGCTGATCTCAAGCGCGGCGGGATTGGATCCGGATGAAGACCTTGTCACGCCCGCCCTCGCGCGTCTGGACGCGGCGGCCGGCGAGGGATTCGCCCGATTGCTGGAATCCAACCAGGCTTGGTGGAGCGATTTCTGGTCGAAGTCCATGGTCCACCTGACGAGTGAGGATGGCGTCGCGGATCAACTCGAACAGCACTACAACTATTATCTGTACCTGATGGCGTCCACGTCCCGCGGGAGGTTCGCCACCAAGTTCAACGGAATGCTCTGGACGACCGGCGGCGATCCCCGCAAGTGGGGCGCTCAATTCTGGGGGGCCAACCAAAGCTGCCTTTACAACCCCGCCCTCCTCGCCGCCAATCACGCCGAATTGCTGGACCCGCACTTCAATACCTTCCTCGAGATGCGCGAGAACTGCGCCCTCGCCGCACGCCAGCAATGGGGCTCCCAGGGTCTCTTCATCCCGGAAACCGTCACTTACGACGGACTCGCGCCCCTGCCCGACGACATCGCCGCGGAAATGCGCGAACTTTATCTCATGCGCCAGCCCTGGGATTCCGCCTCGACGCGTTTCCTCGAATACGCGCGCCACAAGCAGCCCCACTCCAGCCGCTGGAACTGGAAACAGTCCGGCGATTGGGTCGATGGACGCTGGGTCTGGCAGCACCGCGGCCACGGTCCGTTCGGGCCGGTCACGCACATCTTTTCGCGCGGCGCCAAAATCGCCTTCGAATTCTGGCTGCGCTACGAATACACCCTCGACGAGGACTGGCTCCGCGAACAGGCCTACCCCATGATTCGCGGCGTCGCCGAGTTCTACCGCCATTTCCCCAATCTCGAACGCGGTGCCGATGGCCGTTATCACATCCACCACGTCAACAGCAATGAACCCCTCTACGGCGGACACGACACCGACGAGGAAATCTCCGCCATGAGGGGCATTCTCCCGGTGGCCATCCGGGCCGCCACCCTCCTCGATGTCGATCCAGATCTGCGCGCGAGCTGGCAGTCGTTGCTCGATCAACTCGCCCCGCTTCCCCGCAGCGATCATCGCCGGGCGGATGCCGGGCGCCGTGACGGACCACCCGTCTGGATCAAAAGCCTCGAACCGGTCCTCCGCGGACGCGGGAGTTCCCTCCCCGACCGCAATACCATGCCCATGTGGTTCTTCGATCTCTGCAATCTGGAATCGGATCCCGCGCGCCTCGAAACCGCCAATGCCACGTTCGATGCCTTCTTCCGCGAGGGCATCCAGCCCGACACCCGCATCGGCGTCCTCTCGAAGCTTGGCATCGCCGGCGCCATCCTCGGCCGCGACGACGCCGTGCGACATCTCCTGCCCAATCAGATCCACACCCGCGAATCACCCGCGTTGGCCAACCGCATGGACCTGCGCGAGGGTTTCCAGACCACCAGCGCCCAACGGCTCGGACGCGTCGCCGATGCCCTCCATCGCGCCCTTTGCCAAAGCGCCCCCGCCGCGCCCGCCGAACCCTCGATCATCCGCGTCTTCCCCGCCTGGCCCCGCGAGTGGAACGCCGATTTCACCCTCCTGTGCCGCGGAGGATTCCTCGTCACGTCCTCGATGCAAAACGGGCGGATCAGCTTCGTCGAAATCCTCTCCCAGACGGGCGGCGAATGTCGTCTCCGCAATCCCTGGCCCGATGCAACTGTGACCGCCCATTTACCAG
>DATKEE010000557.1:0-5545 GCA_035544555.1 Candidatus Methylomirabilota bacterium | reverse complement strand
GGACCGCGGCGCTGCCCATGCCTCCGAGACCCAGGACGATGACATCGAAGGAGGAGGAGTTCACGGAGGCGATGGGGATTCGGCCGGAAGAGTCATCCGTAAGGGCAGGGTCACAATTCGAGTTGTTCCTTCACCACGCGGGCGGTCTTTGGAGCCTGATTCAAACCGGGAACAAACCTCTCAGGAATTTCCGGTTGGCGGTGTAACTCTCGGCGATCTCGCCTCCGGGCGGAATGGCGCCTTCGATCTGGATCCAGCCGGTGTAGCCGATGTCGTCGATCGCTGCCCGCACCCGTTTGAAATCCACCTTCCCCTGGCCGAGCAACGCGCCGTTTTCCTTCATATGGAACTCACAGATCTGCCCCTGCCTGCCCAGCCACCGGATTTCCTCGTAAATGTCGTAGCCCATCTTTTCCGAGTTCGCGACGTCGTAGTAAACCTTCACGGCCGGTGACCCCACCCGCTCGATGATGTCCATGTGTTCTTCGGCACTGAGCCAGGTTTCCAGTCCCAGGATGATATTGGCCCGTTCCGCGCGCGGCGCGACCTCCTTCAATCGTCGCACGGTCTCGTCCCTTCCATCCGGGTCATTCTTCAGGTCGTTGTGGTGAAAGAACGCGAGCAGAACCACCCTGGTTTGCATGGACTGGCAGACGTCGATGCTGTCGTTCACCCATTCGATGGTCCGCGGGTCTTTCTTGTAGGGGATGTTGTTCAGTTCACCGATGGCCAGCGAGGCGACGGCGACGCCGTGTTCCCGGGCCGCCTCGTGATAGGCCTGTTGGACTTGAGCCTGGCGCAGGTGCATGTCGTTTGCCGCCGTGCCGAGACTGACCTGAACCCCATCCAGTCCGATCTCGCGCGCCAGTTCCAGGGCTGAGACTTGCGCTAGCCGACCAATGGACCAGTCACAGGCGCCAATCTTGAACCCTCGTCCGGCGGGAGCGGCGAACAGTGGAACAAGCGGACCGGCGAGGCTCCAGACGGCCGCGGCCGCGGTGGATTGTTTCAGCGCATGGCGCCGTGTCATGGAAGCGGACGCGGGACGGGGAGAGGGCTTCAGGTGGTTCGGGTTCATTGGGTCAGGTTCAGGGGCCGCGCAGCAGGTAGGCGGCAAGATCCACCAGTTCTTGCGGCGTCATCCCCAGGGTGAGGTTGTCGGGCATGAGGGAGTACTCGAGTTTGTCGCGCGAAGAAATCTCCTCCCGCGCCATCGATCTTTGTTCGCCGGTAATATCGCGGATCACCACGGTGTCGCCATCCGCAATGACAAACCCGGAAAGGGTTTCGCCGTTCTTCAAGGTGAAGATCCAGCCCTCGTAATCGAACGCGATTGCGGCGCTGGGGTTCATGATCGCGTCGAGCAGGGCCGCCTTGTCGTATTTGGTCCGGATGGCGGTCAGATCGGGGCCGACCTCCCTGCCCGCCTCCCCGAACCGGTGACATTGCGCGCAGGCGGCGGTGGCGCCGAAGTACACCCTGCGTCCACGCCCCGGATGACCTTCCATTTCCACCAGGTCGTCAATCGGCGGAAACGCCTCCCCCGTGCGGGATGGGCGCTCGAAATGATGGCTGGCGAGGGCGCGCACACCCAGATCGGGATTGCGGAAGATGTGCTCCGCGATTGTTTCCATGACTTCCTTGGACAGCCGGTCTTGCGAGGCGAGTTGTACGAGGCGCAGGCCCCCTTCCCTGCTTTTGGCGAGCGCCTCTGCCGCGGCGCTCCGTTCACCGGCCGAACTTCCGGACGCCAGCAGTTGGGCCTGCAAGGACGCCATTCGGTCCCGCTCGACTTCATTCCCCGTCGTTGGCCGGGGATGCTCGGGGCGCGCGGCGACCTTGTAGTCGCGCCAGTCGTTGCCGGAACGAAATTGTGTCCACCATTGCGCATGGGATTGAATGTCCTCCGGTCCGGTCGTCGCGAGCGCCCCCATCGCGTCGGCTGCCTCGCGGTGCGGGATGAACGCCAGGGTGTCCATCGCCTGTCCGCGCGCCTCGGGGGACAATTCCTCCGCTCGGGCGCGTTTCAACAAGTCGGGAATGGCCGCCGCCGGATGCAGCCGCCAGACGAGGTCCGCGAACGGAGCCGGCCATTTCAACGGGTCAGGATCACCGAGCGCGGCGAGCAGTCGTGGATACAACGCCGCCTCGCTGCCGTCACAACCGATCCCGAACGCCTCGAGAAAAAAACGATCCTGTCCGTCGTATTGCCCGGCCATCGCCAGCAGCACCTCCGCGCGGGAAACACCTTCCTCGTTGCGCGTCCGAACTGCCGCGGGTGTTTCACCGGGCGGCTGTCCGCGGTTTTCCAAAGGGACGTCACGCAACTGAACCGCGATCTCGGGCCAGAGCGCCGGCGGGACCGGTTCTTCCAGCAGCGGAATCCAGTCAAGCGCGGTGACGCCGGACGCCCGGAGGGCGCGCGCCGCCGTGACCCGAATGGCCGTATTGGAATCGTTCAATGCCTCGAGCGTGATGCGCCTGCCCTCACCCTCCAGCAGGGACAACAACCAGAGCGCCCGGGCGCGGTGAATGGCATCCGCCGATTGATGCAGTTTGCTCAATTCCGGCAGCGCGCTGCCGCCTTCCTCCCGGAGTTGTTGAAACGCGAAATGGCGGACGTTGATGGCCGGGTTTTTCAATGCCTCGATCCGGCCCGAAGTTGTCGAGAAATCCAGTTGTGGACTCCGTGGCCGGCTCCCCCGAGGCGCCACGCGCAGGATGCGTCCGTAGCCGCTGCCTTCGCGCATCGCATGGCCGCCGACCACCGGGTCATACCAATCCGCGACGTACACCGCGCCATCGGTTCCCACCGCGACGTCGCTCGGACGAAACCACGTGCTGCGGTCGTCCATCGAAACCTGGTTCCAAACATAGTCCTCCGTGGACTCGTGTCGTGAACTGAGAAAGAGGGTGCGTTCGAGCCGGAAACCGGCTCCGTCCGGATGCGCGATGTGTCCGAACACAGTGTTCCGGCCGGCATCGGCGTTGAGGATCATGCCGCGGAACCGGGCCGGCAGCAGTTGCCCCTCGTAAACCGCCACTCCTGTCGGTCCGCCGGCGCCATAGATGTCCCCGGCCGGCAGAACTCCCGGATCCTCCTGATGCCAGTGCGCCGTCTGAATGCTCTGTCCGGGCCGCCGATCCGCCCGCCAGCTTCGGGTGCCGTCAGCGGAAAAGAACCCCATGTTGCCTCCTTCCATCACCCAGCTCGTCCGACAGGCTTGCACCTCGTCGTCGTTGTCGCTCTGCCAGAGATCGCCAAACGAATCGACCGCCACCTCGTAGCTGTTGCGAAAGTTGTGGGCGAGCACGGTCAGTCCGGTGCCGTCGGGATCGACCCGCAATGCAAGACCGCCGACGTGGATGCGACCATCGTCACTGGTGAGACCGGGTGTGTTGTTGGTGTTGTGAGGGGTGCCGCCGTTGTAAATGCTTCCGGAGCGCAAGGTCCAACCGCCCCGGTCGGTGACAACGTGCGGACCGGCATTCCCCACATTGAAATACCAGCGGCCGTCCGGTCCCCCCACGAGTGAATGCAGTCCGTGATCGTGGTCGTATCCACCGAAACCGGTGAGGAGAATCTCCTTGCGATCCGGCCGGTCATCGCCGTCCTCGTCGGTATAGATGATCAGATGGGGAGAGCAGGACACGAGCACCCGGTTGCCAATCACCGCCACTCCCAACGGCGCGTGCAAATCCGGGTCCTGGACAAACACCTTTGACGAATCGCAGACGCCATCGCCGTTGGTGTCCTCCAGGATCACAATGCGATCGCCTTCCGGACGGCGGAAATCGACGGCCTCGGGTTGATTTGGATCGGGCTGGCGGAAGGTGCGGTAGTTGACGGCCTCCGCCACCCACACGCGGCCTCGAGCATCGACGTCGATGCTGGTGGGATTGTAAAGGCTGGGTGACTCGGCCCAAAGGGTGACTTCGAGACCATCGGCGCCTGGGAAGTCGTGACTTGGATCGCGGTCGGCGGCGGCGAGGACCGGGAGGCGGCCGGTCAGAACCGTGGCGGTCAGGAGGATGGAGACAAGAAGACGTGTCATGACAGGAGTGAATGCCGTGGCATTTTAGCGGAGCCGTCCGCGGGCGCCATCCGATTCTTGAAGCCGCGGCCGGCTCGATGCCGCGCGCAGCCCGTACCCGTTTCTCGTCAGATCGAACAAAAGACGCGCGCGGGGAGCTTGCGTCACGCGCGAGGTTCGGGCGGAATTGGGGTCGCAGCCGGTGTCGGCACTCGCTTGCAGCCGCCGCGCTTCCCTGTTTCACTCTCACAATGCCGCTGCCCTACCGCATCGCCACGCTGCTCTATGTCTTCAATGAGCGCGATGAAGCGCTCCTCCTCGAGCGTGCCCGCGAACCGAATCGAGGTCTCTGGAGCCCGTGCGGCGGAAAACTGGAAACCGCCACCGGCGAATCGCCGCATGCCGCCGCCTGCCGTGAGGCGAGGGAGGAACTGGGACTTCAATTGACGCCCGCCGGCCTCCATCTCACGGGGCTGGTCAGTGAACACGGCTACGAGGGGCAGGCCCACTGGCTCATGTTCCTCTTCGAGATCCTGCCCCGCCTGAAAACCCTTCCGGCGCCGCACGACGAAGGCCGGTTCGAGTTCTTTGCCCGCGACCGGATCGATGCCCTCCGGCTTCCCTGCACGGATCGCGAGCGAATCTGGCCCTGGTTCTGGCGGCATCGCGGCGGATTCTTCGCCGCGCATTGCCACTGCCATCCGGATGGGCGTCATGACTGGACTCTGGAAGAATCCACGCCCGCCCCGGACATCCAACCCGCTGATCCCGTTCATGGCTGAGGAACCGATCATCGATCTGCAGAGCGACCATTACTTCATGGGCGAGGCGCTCCGGCAGGCCGCGCGCGCTTATGAGGCCGGGGAGGTGCCGGTCGGCGCGGTCGTTGCGCGAGAGGGACGTGTCATTGCCCGGGCGTTCAACCAGGTGGAGCTGCTGCGGGACGCGACGGCGCATGCCGAGATGCTGGCCTTGACGCAAGCGCAGGAAGTGATGGGCGACTGGCGGCTCACGGATTGCACGCTCTACGTCACCAAGGAACCCTGTCCCATGTGCGCGGGCGCGGTCGTGCATGTCCGGCTGCAGCGCGTGGTTTTTGGCGCGCCCGATCTGAAGGGGGGAGCGGCCGGGAGCGCCTTGAATCTACTCCAATTCCCCACGCTGAATCATCGCTGCGTCATCACCGCCGGTGTTCGCGCCGACGAAAGCCGCGCGTTGCTGCAAAGCTTCTTCATCGAGCGGCGCAAGGAACAGCCGGATGCTCCCGGTGCCCCGGATTGAATTGCCCGCGCGATACGGACACTCCCGCGCGCCAGCGTTTTGGAGTGCGGTCGTGGGCGAAACCCTCCACCGCTTTCGAATGCCGGACGGACGTTCCTCCAGCGCGCCACCTCCCCACCCGTTCGAAAGCCGCGAATCCGCTTTGCTTCATCGCCGCACTCCAAAACGGCGCCGCCTTCGCATGGGGCTTCCCGAATCTCGCGCCAGCGTTTTGGAGTGCGGTTGTGGGC
>DATKEE010000556.1:0-3245 GCA_035544555.1 Candidatus Methylomirabilota bacterium | reverse complement strand
GGAATATCGGGTCGTTCGCTCTTTTTCAAGACGGACGAACTTAGTCGGAGAACGGAACCCGAGGCAAGCCGTCGCGGGAGGGCCCGGGGAACCGGCTGGTGGGATTCGAACGAGCCGGCGATGCGGATCGACACTCCCGCTGCCGGGAGACCGCTCAATTTCCCGGGACCATGAGAGAGAGCCTGCCTGAAGGATAAGAGTTCATCACCAGGCTGAAAGTTGGGAGGCTTCGGGAGCGGGGTCGAAACGGGTGACATCCACGGAAACACCCGCGCCCAGCGGGAAGCGGTTGACGCTGTCGAGCGTGAGCCGGCCCGCCTGAATATCGAGCGTGGGCCAACCATCGCGGCTGCGGCGGTAGAGGTCCGGATGAGCCCGGAGCACGTCGTCCTGGATGTCCGCGGGAAACTGGGAAAGACCCGCGTAATAGTGGTGCCCGTTGCGTTCGACGCTTTCGATGCCGAGGGCGGACATGACGGCCAGGTCCTGAGGCAGGGCGATCGGACCGACGTTGGTGAGATCCTCGCCGCTCATGATGCAGGAACGTTCGCCCGGGGTGCGCGAGAGATGTCGCAGGAGGCAGCGATTGGCAATGCCCTTGAAGATGCCCTTGCAGTTCTTGTGACTCGTGCCCGAATAGCCCAGGGCGAGGGCGGCCGGCAGGCTGTCGATCGAGGCGTCGGATTCATCGATGATGATCGGCGGGCGGCCGGGCCATGCGCGAAAGGCGATGCCGACCGATTCGTCCAGCGCGAGGTTGCGATGGAGGGGCTGCTCGACGAACAGGAGGTGGTCCATGAAATCGCGCAGGGAGGGTTCCGCGGTGACGTGATTCCAGAACCGGCGGAAGGATTCGAGAGACTGGTATTGTTCGTTGCCGTCCAGACTGAAGGCGAATTGCGCGCCGGCGCGCGATTGAATGACGCGGGCGACGCATTGAAGGCGATCCAGGTCCGCCTCTGGATTGCCGTTGACCTTGATCTTGAAATGGAGGAGTCCGTAGGCGCGGATGCAGTCGTCGAGTGACTGGGGGAGTCCGTCGTCGAGTCGTTCGGCGGGAGGGATTTCCTCGCGGGTGAGGGGATCGGAGAGGCCGACGGTATGGCGGACGAAGAGATGGCGGAGGGGTTGGGTTGGGAGAAGATCTGGGGGCTGAAGATTGTGGAGTTGGGGGTGGAGGCTGCCGAGGCGGATGCCGAGAGAATTGGAGCGGAGGGCCCGGTGGAAGGGGGTGTCAGTGGCGCGGCAGAAGGCCTCGATGAGCGCGCGTTCGACGAGGCTCGGGCCGAAATTGGCGAGCAAGGGCGGGAGTTGATGCCCGGCGCCCCACAGGCACTGCGCCTGGTCGAGTTGTTCCCAGATATCGAAGGGAGTGGGTCCGGAGAGGTTGGTCGCGATCCGGATGGCGTGCCGGATGACCGCGAGCATTTCCCGTGTCTCCTCCGCGAGGTCGCGCATGGGATCCTTGGTGAACCACTTGGGTGGAAGGAAGTCCGCGGCGAGGCCGGTGTGGAGTTTGCCGTCGATCTCGACTTGAAGCCGCAGGAACGCGTGAGGAACGCGGGTCATCACGGCGATGCCATAACGGAACGGCATGCGCGTCTGCAGTGGGAGGAGGTGGATGTCGCCGTCGGGAATTCTGATTTTCATGATGACGAGGAGGTCCTTGAGAGGATGGCGGGACGCGGGGTTTGACGTCAACGTCCGCGCGGGTTGAAGAATTTTATGGCGGCAGGCGGCGGGTTTCTGTACGGTGAAAGCCCGCATGACATCAGAAGGCGTTGCAACCCGGCGGGCCACACTGCGTGCCCAGGTCGAGCAGGTGGTCGCCCGGACCCCAGTCATCGACATCCACACGCATTTGTATGAGGCCGGATTCGGGGATTTGTTGCTTTGGGGGATTGATGATCTGCTGGTGTATCACTATCTGGTTGCGGAGGCTTTTCGTTATCTGGACCGGCCTTACGAGGAATTCTGGGCGATGCCCAAGTCCGCGCAGGCGGAGTTGATCTGGAAGGAACTGTTCCTGAAGCGGTCGCCCGTGTCGGAGTCGTGCCGCGGTGTGCTCACGACCCTGAACGAGCTGGGGCTGGACGCGCGTTCCCGCGATCTGCCCTCCCTGCGTCGATGGTTTGCGGAGCGGAAGCCGGGTGAGTATGTGGATGTGTGCCTGGAGAAGGCGGGAGTGAAGTCGGTGTACATGACCAACTCGCCGTTCGATGACCAGGAGCGGAGGGTATGGGAGAAGGGCCTGTGCCGGGACGAGCGGTTTCACGCCGCGCTGCGGATCGATCCGCTGCTGTTGTCCTGGGAGAAGGTGGTGCCGCGGCTGGCGGGCTGGGGATACGAGGTTCGCGGTGATTTGAGCGGGCGCACGGTGGACGAGGTCAGGAGGTTTCTGGCGGACTGGAGTTCACGGTTGAAGGCGCGATTTGTGATGGTGTCGCTGCCTCCGGACTGGGTCTATCCGGCGAACAACCCGTGTAATCAGCTCATCGAGCGGGCGGTGCTGCCGCACTGCCGGGAGCACGGCCAGCCGTTCGCGATGATGCCGGGCGTGATTCGCGGGGTGAATCCGGGCCTGGCCCTCGCGGGGGACGGCGTGGGGCTGACGAGGCTCGCGTCGCTGGGAAGCCTGTGCGCGCGGTTCCAAGAAAACCGGTTTATGGCGACCGTTCTGGCGCGGGAGAATCAGCACGAGCTGTGTGTGCTGGCGCGAAAGTTCCGGAATCTTCACATCTTTGGTTGCTGGTGGTTTTTGAATGTGCCGCATCTGGTGGAGGAGATCACGAGAATGCGTGTGGAGATGCTCGGCCTGAGTGTCACGATGCAGCATTCCGACGCCCGGGTGCTCGACCAGTTGATCTACAAATGGAGGCATGCGCGGGAAGTGATCGGGCAGGTGCTGGCGGACAAGTACGCGGACCTTCAGGCGACGGGATGGGAAGCGAGCCCGGAGGAGATTGAGCGCGACGTGCGCCAGGTGTTGGGGGGCGAGTTTGAACGATTTTGCGGAGACGCGGCCGGTTGAATGCCGGATGGTCCGCCGGACTCCGCTGGTTTGCAGACAACCGAGAGGACACGAGAGGACACAAATGGGTAGCATACGATGGAAGGGCATGATGATGCTCGCGGCGGCCGCCTGCGCGGGGGGAGCAGTCCTGAACGCGCAGACACTCAATGACGGGACCAGCGCGGATCTGGTCCGACTGGCCAATGCGAACGGCACGGGCACGGCGCAGACG
>DATKEE010000555.1:0-7363 GCA_035544555.1 Candidatus Methylomirabilota bacterium | reverse complement strand
GATTTTGAGGAATGGGAGGTCGTGGGACGACGGCGGGGCTATGGAGAGAGCGCTGTGGAGGAGCCCTTGGCGGCGGATGGAGGCCGGGGTTTTTATCGGTTGGTTTACGAGCGGTGAGGGATTGAGCCAGGCGGGGTGGATTGACGGGGAGAGCGCGAACTCGCAACATCCGGGGAGCCATGACCACGGCGAACAAGATCACGATTTTCCGGATTCTGTTGATTCCGTTTTTTGCCGTGCTGCTGATTTATCACGGCCGGACGGGTCATGACCTTTACCGGTTGCTGGCGTTGCTGACCTTTCTGCTGGCCGCGGTGAGCGACGGCATCGATGGCTACATTGCGCGTCGTTACAACCAGCGGAGCGAATTGGGGGCGATTCTGGATCCGCTGGCGGACAAGCTGTTGCTGGTGGTGGGGCTGGTGCTGTTGACGATAAATAATCGTCCGCATCTGGAACCGATCCCCCTCTGGCTGACGGCGACGGTGTTCAGCCGGGATTTCATTCTGTTCATCGGGATGGTGATTTTGCACTACACGTTCGGGCAGGTGAAGGTGCGGCCGCACTGGACCGGAAAGATCGCGACGGTCCTGCAGATGATCGTGATCGTGTGGTGTCTCCTGGAGTGGGACACACGCGGGTTGACGAGCTGGTCGGTGGCTGCAGCGTCCTTCACGGGGATGTCCAGCGTGTTCTATCTGGTCGACGGCATCCGGCAGTTGAGCCGGAGTCCGACGAGCGCGGCGTCGCCGCAGCAGGAGGAGAACTAAGTTGGATTGGACAAGGAAGGAGTCCGATTTTCGGGAACGGTTATGGCGGCCCTGGGAGTGGTCGGAGGGCTTTTGAGCAACTGGGGAACATACGGGAAGAGTGATGGCCAATAGCAGATAGCCAATAGTCGATGGCGAGGATGCCCGCGGGGTCAGTCGAGCCCGTATTTCTCGATCCAGGCTTGCGGGAGGGTGCCGAAGCCGAGGAGCCAGTCATTGAACCTTTTCAAGGACCATCCGCGTCCCCGCATGAGGCGGTGGCGGAGGCGTTCATTCTCCAGGCGGCCGAGCCAGTAGCTCATGGGGACGGCGGGGCTGCCGGTGTACCAGTTCACGTCCGCTTCGGCGCGGGCGCGGGTGAAGTTGAGGGCTCGTTCGAGGTGGCGTGCGGCCTGGCGATGGGAGTAGCGGCCGGTCTGGAGGCGGAGATCGACAAGGATGCGATGGCAACGCCAGAGAGCGTCGTGCAATTGCTGGACGGGGAGCCAGGGGGAGGCATCGACCTTGAGGTCGGCGGTCATCTGTTCGCACCAGAGGGTCCAGCCTTCGTAGAAGACGGCGTGCGCGAACATTCGACGCCAGCGGCGCGGATGCCGGTTGGCGATGGAGAACTGGAGGTGATGTCCGGGGTAGGCCTCGTGGGCGCAGGTCAGGGTCACACCGAAGTGTTGCCGGCGTTCCCGGAGTTTGTCCGCTTCAGTGCGGCGCGTGACGCTGAGATCGTTCACCCAGAAGATTCCCCGTTGCCGTTTCTCGAAGGCGCCGGGGGCCGAATAGGCGGCGGTGGGAAAAAGGTGGCGCATGAAATCGGGCACGCGACGGACGACGAGGGATTCGCCCGGGGGAAAAGTGACGGCGCGGGCCCCGCGGAAGGCATGGACCACACGGGCGGTTTCCTTTTGATAGTAAGAAAGAAGATCTTCCGGGGGATCCCATTCAGATCGCGCGCGCTCCAGGATGTCCCGGGGTCGTTGATTGCGACCGAAGCGGCGGCAGGCGCGGTCAAGCAAGCCGTTGACGCGGGCGATCTCGGATTCCGCGAGCGCCTCGATCTGGCCGAGGGTGTAATCGAGTCCCAGTTCGTCACGCACACGGCGCGCGAGCCGTTGCGGGCCGAGGGCAAAGGAGCTTTCGGGGGCCGGTTTCAGGGAGAGGACATGGTCGCGGTAGCAGTTGAACGCGCGCCCGGCCGAGCGAAGCAGAGCGGCATCCATTTGGGATGGGACGTGGCGTCCGAGAAAGGTGGCGGCGGAGGACAGCAGGGAAGGGGCGGCGGCGGCGGATTGTTCCAGCATCCGGCGCCACACGGGTTCGGGGTGTTCGAGCAGAGTGGCGGCTTCGGTGAGAAAGCGCGGGGTTTCCGAGAGCAGGGATCGGAGGTTTTTGGCGGCCCGGGCGGGTTCATCCTCACCGCGTTGCAATTCGTGGAGGAGGATGTTGAGGACGTGGTCGAGCGCATCGGGATCCATGCGATGCCGGCCGCGGTCATGGTCCTCGCAGTCCTTGAGCAATTGTCCGCGGAGGGCGAGTCGGTCGAGGTGTTGTTCGCCGGTCAGGCCGGTGGGGGTGAGTTGATCGAGCGATTGGAGGACGGACTGGCGACGTCGTTGTTGGCGGTTGATGAACGTGATGGAGGCGTGGCCAAGATGGCCTTCGCCGGCGCGGAGACCGGTGAGGGTGGCAAGGACGGGATGATCGGCAAGGATCCCTTCAAAGTGACGGTCAAGGAGACCTTCGAAGGCACGGGAAGGATTCCTATTCCTTGTCCGGCACTTCGATGGCGGCGAAGAGTCGTTCGAGGTCATTCAAGGGGGCGTCCCGTTCGGGTTCCTCGTCCAGGACATGGTGGAGATAATCGAGGGCGTCGGGGATGGTGCGGACGGAACGCGGGAGGATGGCGCCGCAGGCGTTGGGATGGCCGCCGCCCTGGAGTTTGGCCGCGACCTGGAGGGCCTCGCGGTTCCGGCTGCGGAAGCTGGCGATGACCATGCCGTTGGCTTTGCGGAAGAGGGTGACGAGAACGGGGTAGGGGGTGGCCTTTTGCTCGAGCAATTGATGGACGATGAGGTTGTTGTTGCCGATGACGGTGGGGACGTAGCCGACGGTATTGCTGACGCGGGCGACGTGGCCGCGGCTCCAGGCGAGGCCAATGGGATCCTCGATGCGGCGTTTGACGGCCATGACTTCGAGCAGCGGATGGTCCAGCAGGGCCTCGAGTTTGCCGTCCATGAGGGCGTGAAGGTTCCAGAACTGGTAACTCTTCACAAGGTTCGCGTAATCGTTCGCGAGGGCGAAGTCGGGATCGTCATCGAGGAAGAGGTCGGCGACGTTGTTGAGATGGACGAGACGATCGAGGGTTGGTGATTGCAGGTCGTGGCGGCGGCAGAGTTCGTAGCAGAGCAGGCCGGCGGATTTGGTGAGATCGTGGATGAGGGTCGCGCTTTGCGGGGTGGCGTCGGTGGGATGATGGTCGATCACCAGCCATTTGGGGCGGTCCAGGCGGCTTTCGAAGCTGAAGTCGCAGACCCATCCGGAACTTTCGCGGAGTTCGCGATTGCGCCAGTGGTTGTAGGGATAGGCCTGGAGGGGGACGTCCTCATTGAAGAGGTGGCGCGCCAGGCGTTGCAGAAGCAGGCCGGCGACAAAGCCGTCGAGATCGCTTTCGTGCGTCAGAATAACCTGCGGTTTGGGCAGTTCGTCCATGGGAATGGCACCGTAGGAAACCGTCGTCGTCATGGCGAGTTCTTTTCCTCGCGCGGGAGAGGATTTAGGCTTCGGGCATGAGGGATACATGGCGCGGGCATATGGAGTTTCTTTATGGCGCGGAGCGGGCGTCAACGGCGGGTGCGGGATTGGACCGGTTGGTGGAGGAACATCTCGGGGCGCTGGAACGGGAGGATCCTTCGGGCGCGAACCGCGGGGAAGGCCCGCCGGGTGGAGCGGGCGCGGCCGGCGAACTCACGGAGAAGGATATGATGCTGATTGCCTACGGGGATCAGGTGACGGTGGCCGGGGAGCCGCCCTTGCGTACGCTGGAGACGTTTGCGCGGAGTCAGTTGAAGGAGATTGTGAGCGCGATTCACGTGCTGCCCTTTTATCCGTATTCGTCGGACGACGGTTTTTCCGTGATCGACTACAAGGCGGTGGATCCGCGGTTGGGGGACTGGGAGGACGTGAGGCGGCTGGCGTCGGAATTTGATCTGATGTTTGACGCGGTGTTCAACCATGTGTCGGCGCGGAGCGCATGGTTTGAGGGTTTTCTGCGGGATGATCCGGTGTTCCGCGATTTCTTTGTGACGGTGGAGGGGGAACCGGATTTGAGCCGGGTGGCGCGTCCGCGGGTGTCCCCGTTGGTGACCCCCTTTGCGACGGCGGCGGGGCGGCGGCGGGTGTGGACCACCTTCAGCGCGGACCAGGTGGATCTGGATGTGAGGAATCCGGAGGTGCTGCTGGCGTTGCTGGACGTGCTGCTGTTTTACGTTCGACGGGGGGCGCGCTTCATCCGGCTTGATGCGATTGCATTCTTGTGGAAGGAGATTGGGACTTCGTGCATTCACCTGCCGCAGACGCACCGGATCATCCAATTGATGCGGGCGGTGCTGGACGAGGTTGCGCCGGGGGTGAGGCTGATCACGGAAACGAACGTGCCTCATCGCGACAACGTTTCGTATTTCGGGGACGGGACGAACGAGGCGCAGTTGGTTTACAATTTCGCGTTGCCGCCGTTGGTGTTGCACGCGATGTCGGAGGGCAACGCGGAGGTGTTGACGCGGTGGGCGGAGGAACTGGAGGTGCCGTCGCCGCGTGTGGCGTTCTTCAACTTCCTGGCTTCGCACGACGGGATCGGGCTCAATCCGGCGCGGGGGATACTGTCCGAGAAGGAGATTGCGAAACTGGCGGAGCGCGCGGTGCGGCACGGGGGGTATGTTTCCAACAAATCGAATCCGGACGGTTCGCGCAGTCCGTACGAGCTGAATGTGACGTGGCTGGACGCGTTATCCGATCCGGCGGCGGAACCGGAGTCCGTGCGGGTGGACCGTTTGGTGGTGTCGCACGCAATTCTGTTGTCGTTGGCGGGGGTGCCGGGGATTTATTTCCATTCGCTGGTGGGCTCGGGGAACGACCGGGCGGGCACCGAAGAGTCGGGCATGCCGCGACGGATCAACCGGGAGCGGCTGGGGCTGGCGGGATTGATGTCGGAACTGGGGGAGGCGGGCCACCTGAGGCAACG
This sequence comes from Candidatus Methylomirabilota bacterium, assembly GCA_035544555.1. Classification (GTDB taxonomy): domain Bacteria; phylum Verrucomicrobiota; class Verrucomicrobiia; order Limisphaerales; family DATKEE01; genus DATKEE01. Next base: position 2,362 of record DATKEE010000555.1, on the reverse strand, counting down.
GGTGTTCGAGCGACTGGCGGGTTGGATGCGGTTGCGGCGGTCGGAGCCGGCGTTTCATCCCGCGGCGGGGCAACGGATATTGCGGGTGGATTCGCGGGTGTTTGGACTGATGAGGACGGCGGTGGGCGGGGGGGAGCGGGTCGTCTGCCTGCACAACGTGAGCGGGGAGCGGGTGGTTGTGTGGCTGCCGGATGAGGCCCTTGCGGGAGCGGCATCGATTGTGGAGCTGAGACGGGGAACGGGCGTGGGACGGCGGGTTTTGGCGGGCGCGGAGGTGGAACTGGAACCTTATGGAATCCTTTGGGCGCGGTTGGAGTGAATCTGGAACGGGAGGGATGGCGGAACGGCGGTCAGCGTTTGTGGCGACGGTCCTCCTTGAGGGCGCGGTTGAGGGAGACGACCATGAGGATCATAACGATGGTGAAGGGGAAGGCGGCGACGATGGCGGCGGTTTGCATGGTACGGAGGCCGGATTCCCCGCCGCTGAGGAGCAGAGACAGGGCGAGGGTGGATTGAACGACGCCCCAGACGAGTTTGATTCGGACGGGCGGGTTGGGGTTGCCCCGGTTGGTGAACATGCCGAGGACGAACGTGGCCGAATCGGCAGACGTGATGAAGAACGTGGCGATAAGGAGGGCGGCGAGGAAGCCCAGGAAAGTGCCCCAAGGAAACTGTTCGAGAGTGAGGAAAAGAGCGGTGGTGACGTCGGATTGAACGGCTTCGGCGAGTCCGCCCTGGCTGGCGAGGGCGACGGCGGCTTCCCGGTGCGTTTCGGCATTGCCGGCGGCCACGGACGCGGTGATCTCCTGTTTCTTGAAGAGATCAAAATGGAGTGCGGAGCCGCCGAACACGGCGAACCAGAAGGTTCCGAGAACAGTGGGCACGAGCACCACACCGGAAACGAACTCGCGGATGGTGCGTCCGCGGGAGACACGGGCGATGAATGTGCCCACGAAGGGCGCCCAGGCAATCCACCAGGCCCAGTAGAAGAGCGTCCAATTGCCGAGCCAGGTGCCCTGTGTGAAGGGGGTGAGCCGGAAGCTCATCGGGAGGATGGCGCCGATGTATTCGGCGAAGACGGTGGTGTAGGAGTCGAGGATGAAACTGGTGGGACCGACGAGGAAGACGAACAGGAGCAGGGCGCCGGCAACGAGCATGTTGATGTTGCTGAGGTAAAGGATGCCGCGGTTGAGGCCCGTGATGGCGGAGGTCATGTACAGCGCGGTGACCACGACGATGATGACGAGCCAAGCGGGGGTGGCGTTTGGAATACCGAAGAGATGATTCATACCGCCGGCGATTTGCAAGGTTCCCAAGCCCAGGGAAGTGGCCACTCCAAACACGGTGGCGACGGTGGCGAGGGTGTCAATGGTCTGGCCCCACGGGCCGTCCACGCGGGAGCCGAGGAGAGGGCGGAAGGTGGCGCTGATCAGGCTGGAGTCGTTTCTCCGGAAATGTGTGTAGGCAATGGCCAGGGCCATGACGGAATAGATGGCCCACGGATGAAGGCCCCAGTGGAAGAAGGAATAGCGCAATGCCAGCCGGGCCGCCTGCGGGGTTCCGGCTTCCTCCAGACCCATGGGCGGATCGGCGAAATGGTACATGGGTTCGGCGACGCCAAAGAACACGAGACCGATGCCCATGCCCGCCGCGAAGAGCATGGCCAGCCAGGAACGGTAGGAGTACTCGGGAACCTCATCATCCCGCCCGAGCCGGACATGGGCGTAGTCGCTGAAAAAGAGATAGACGGTAAAGACGAGGAAGAGAAAAGCGGCGAGGAGGAAGAACCAGCCGAAATTGCGCGTGGCAAACTCCAGGGCGTCGCCCGATTTCCGGCCGAGACTTTCCGGGGCAAAGATTCCCCAGAGGGCGAACAACACGGTGACCACAAGGGAGATGTGGAACACGGGGCTCATGCCGGATTTGGGATCCGGCGGCGGAAGGGTCGGCGAGGGGTTTGCGCTCATGGTCGGGCCATTCGTCCGGGTTGCGGGATCCGGATGGATCGGGGGCAAGCCCCGTTTCGCGCGTCGGGGATGGAGGGGAATGAGGGGGCGTGGATCGCGACGTTTCCGGCGGCTGCGGGCCGGAGACAGGCGGAGGGAATCCGCGGCATTAAGTTTCCTTGCGGAACAGGAAGATGCCCCATTTCAGATAGCCCTGGTTGCCCGCGTTGACCCAGTTTTGCAGTCCGGTCTTCATGCGTTCGACGTAATCCGGCCGGCACTGTTTGAGCACGGTATCCTCGTTCCGGATGAGTTCCTCCCGCACACGGCTGTAGTGATTGACGAGTTGTTGGGAGAGATCGATCCATTGAATTTCCCGCCAGCCGAGAGTTTTCGCCTGTTCGCGATAGAAGCCC
>DATKEE010000554.1:0-5963 GCA_035544555.1 Candidatus Methylomirabilota bacterium | reverse complement strand
CGTTCGCGCACCGGGAAGCGCGTCAGGAGCGGAGCCGTGAGCAGGCCGCTGCGGGTGGTGGCGCCGATCAGGGTGAAGCGGGGTAGGTTGAGCCGCACACTGCGCGCGTTGGGTCCCTGGTCGATGATGATGTCGAGTTTGAAATCCTCCATCGCGGGATAGAGGTATTCCTCGATGGTTTTCTGGAGACGGTGAATCTCATCGATGAACAGGACGTCGCCCTCTTCCAGATTCGTGAGTAATCCGGCAAGGTCGCCGGCTTTTTCGATGGTGGGGCCGCTGGTGGATTTGAGGCTGGCCCCCATGGACTTGGCGATGATGTTGGCGAGGGTGGTCTTGCCGAGACCGGGCGGTCCGCTCAGGAGAATGTGATCGAGCGGCTCGCTCCGTTGCCGGGCGGCTTGAACGGCGATTTCGAGGCGCTCCTTGACCTTTGCCTGGCCGGTAAAATCGGAGAACAGGGAGGGACGCAGCGTGAGTTCCAGCGCGGCGTCCGGACGGGTCAGCACCTCGGAGATCATCCTTTCGGCCATGTCACCGGAGGATGGTCAATGGGGCGTGGGGCGACAAGGGCAAAAGAGACCGGCGACGGAAAGGGTGAAAGAAATCCAGGTCTGAACACGTATCTCCATTATGAGCGAGTTCGATTCCGGGCGGGGTGAAAGCGGCCGTGGGGCAGGCATCCCATTCAATGGCAGGAACTCCGGGCCTATTACCCGGCTCCCCTTCCCGGTTCCAAAGACTGAAGATTGTCACTTTCGCACCGGCACGAACGGTGCTATTTTCTGGACAATGTTGTACCGAATCGATACGGAGAGCGCCGAAAGTTGTGGGGATCACGATATGCGTATGTTTGTGACTGAAAGGTGCCAGGGAGGATTCAGGCGCCCCTCTCTGCCAACGAGCCGGAAATGCAGGCAGGGATTCACTCTGACTGAGCTGCTGGTTGTGGTGAGCATCATGGGGGTTTTGGCGGGACTTCTTCTGCCGGCGCTGAGCCAGGTGAAGGGAAAGGGCCAGCAGATCAAATGCATCAACAACGTCAGGCAACTGGTCCTGACGTGGCAGCTTTACACGACGGACAATGCGGACGCGCTGCCTTTGAACGGGGCGGGTGAGCCCGGCAGCGCCAGGTTGCGGGGGAATCGCCTCTGGGTTTCCGGCGATGGTCATGCTTATCGGGAGGCCTTTGAGGATCCGCGGCACCTCACCGATCCCGCTTACGCGCTTTTCGCCGATTACCTGCAATCTGTGCAGGTCTATCGATGCCCTTCGGACCGCACACAGATTCCCAGTCTGAACAGCTCGGGGACTGGGGGGGGCGGGGAAATGGTGGTCCGCAACCGGACCTATTCCATGAATGGTTATGTGGGGCATTTCAGCGCCTCGGAAGTGACGGCCGGCTATCGGACGTTTGAAAAGTTGTCGGAAGTGGCAAACCGATCCCCCTCCGAACTGTTCCTCTTTGCCGACACTAACCCGCAGAATGTCTGTTATCCCGCGTTTGTCGTACGCATGGAGGGCGACGTGATCGACGGGTTCTTCCATTATCCGGCCAGCCATCACAGGGGTACGGGAACGTTGACGTTTGCCGACGGGCACGCGGAGAGGCGGAAGTGGGTGGATCCTCGGACGATGCCTGAATTGGCGGAGCGAGCGACCCTGCCGCACTGGAATGCATCGCCGGGCAACGCGGACCTGGAGTGGCTCCGGGCGCGGGCGACGTATCGGAAATAGTTTCGGTTGACGGTTTGGGGAGGCATTTCAAGGGGATTCAGGAAAAAAGGTTGGCCAGAGGCTCCCCGTGTCAGGCATAGTTCCGGGCATTCAGCCTATGAGGAACCAATTTCGCCTCCGGTCCTTCCTCCTTGCACTCCCACTTCTGTTCCTCACCGCTTCGAGCGCGCTGGCCGCGGAAGCCGACATCCGCATCCCGCCCTTGGAGGAGGTGCGATTTGACGTATTGGGAACATCCGTCAGCGGTTTGGGATTGTTGTACGCCGGCCTGGTGGTCTGCATCATCGGGACGCTGTTCGGACTGATTCAGTATCGGCAGACGAAGGCGCTTCCGGTGCATGCCTCGATGGGGGACGTCTCGAACATCATCTGGGAGACATGCAAGACCTACCTTTTCCAGCAGGGGAAGTTTCTGGTGGTGCTCTGGATACTGATCGCCGCGTGCATGGCCTATTACTTTCTCGGGCTTCAGTCCAAGGGCATCGGACCGGTGTTGGTGATTCTGCTCTCCTCGATCCTCGGCATCCTGGGTTCCTATGGCGTCGCCTGGTTCGGCATCCGCATCAACACGGTAGCCAACTCGCGGACCGCCTTTTCGGCCTTGCGGGGCAATCCGCTCCGGACGTTGGGGATTCCGCTGAAATCGGGCATGAGTGTGGGGTTGTTGCTGGTCAGCACCGAACTCTTCTTCATGATCTGCATCCTGGCGTTTCTGCCGCAGGAACTCGTGGGGCCGTGCTTCATCGGGTTTGCCATCGGGGAATCGCTGGGGGCAAGCGCCTTGCGCATCTGCGGCGGCATTTTCACCAAGATCGCGGACATCGGTGCGGATCTGATGAAGATCGTGTTCGAGTTGCCGGAGGATGATCCGAAGAATCCGGGAGTGATAGCGGACTGCACGGGGGACAACGCGGGCGACAGCGTGGGTCCGACGGCGGACGGGTTCGAGACCTATGGGGTGACGGGTGTCGCGTTGATCGCCTTTCTGGCGCTGGCCCTGGCGGCTCCGGAGCATCAGGTGATCTGCGGTCAATTGATCGTGTGGTTGTTCGTCATGCGGATTCTGATGATCCTGACCTCGCTCGGCTCCTACCTGTTGAACGAACGGGTCAGCGGCGTTTTGTATGGCGCGAAAAAGGATTTCGACCTGGAGGCTCCGTTGACGCATCTGGTGTGGGTGACTTCGATGGTATCCATCGCGGTGACCTTTGGCGCGAGTTACCTTCTGTTGGGGAGTCTGGCGGATTTCCCCGGGCTGTGGTGGGTGTTGTCGGTGATCATCAGTTGCGGGACGCTGGCCGGCGCGGTGATCCCGGAGTTCACGAAGGTGTTCACCAGCACGAATTCGCGGCACGTGAAGGAGGTGGTGAATTCCTCCCGCCAGGGTGGCGCTTCGTTGAACATCCTGTCCGGGTTTGTGGCGGGTAACTTTTCGGCGTTTTGGATGGGGCTGGTGATCCTGGGGCTGATGTTGATCAGCTATCTGATGGCGCGGGGACCGGAATTGACGGGACTGATGCCGGAGCCACTGGGGTTCGCGGCGCCCATCTTCGCATTCGGCCTGGTCGCCTTCGGGTTTCTGGGCATGGGTCCGGTCACCATCGCAGTGGACAGTTTCGGGCCGGTCACGGACAACGCGCAGTCCGTTTATGAACTGAGCCAGATTGAAGGGCGTCCGGAGTCGAAGGAGGAGATATCCCGGGAATTCGGGTTCAGCCCGGACTTTGAGAATGCGAAGCATCAACTGGAGAAGGGGGACGGGGCGGGCAACACCTTCAAGGCGACGGCGAAACCGGTGTTGATCGGGACGGCGGTGGTGGGGGCGACCACAATGGTCTTCGGCATCATTCTGCTGCTCGAACAGGCCTATGGCGGGGTGATCGCGAAGCTCAGTTTGGTGCAACCCGAGGTGATGCTCGGATTGTTGATGGGAGGGTCCGTGATCTACTGGTTTACGGGGGCATCGACGCAGGCGGTGGTGACCGGGGCCTATCGCGCCGTCGTGTTCATCAAGGACAACATCCGGCTCGACCAGGAGCGGGCCTCGATCGAGGACAGCAAGGAGGTGGTCCGGATCTGCACGCTGTACGCCCAGAAGGGCATGATCAACATCTTCATCGTGATCTTCTGCCTGTCGCTGGCGCTGCCGTTCTTCAACCCGTATTTTTTCATCGGCTACCTGATTGCCATCGCCTTCTTCGGCCTGTTCCAGGCCGTGTTCATGGCCAATGCCGGCGGCGCGTGGGACAACGCCAAAAAGATCGTGGAAGTCGATTTGCGCCAGAAGAACACACCGCTTCATGCCGCGACGGTCGTCGGCGACACCGTGGGGGATCCTTTCAAGGATACCTCGTCGGTCTCGCTGAACCCCGTGATCAAGTTCACGACGCTCTTCGGCCTGCTGGCGGTGGAGATTGCGGTGGCGATGAAACACGAGGGCGCCAAGCTGGGGATCGGAGTGCTCTTCCTGCTCGTGGCCCTGGTATTTGTGTATCGCTCGTTTTACCACATGCGGATTCCCGCCGAGAAGGGCGGGTGATCCCTTGATGCTCCGTCAGCGGGCAGCCGGACAATGCTCCGGGCGGGGGTGAATCTCCCTTCTTCACGGAGCGGCGCGGGATTCGACAGCCGGCCTTCCATTCCACTCCATTTCTCCCTCCCATTCAACGCGGGCTGTGACATAGTGGACGGGCCATGTCGTTTCACGCCGAGTTTCAGCGATTGCTCGAGGGGGAGGAACCTGTCCTGGCGCTGGCGCCGATGCAGGATGTCACCGATCTGCCCTTCTGGCGGTTGATGACGGCGTACGGAGGAGCGGATGTGTACGTGACCGAATACTTCCGGGTTCACGCCACCTCAAATCTGGAGCGCGACATTCTCCGCTCGATCGTGGAAAACCCCACGGGCCGGCCGGTGATCGCGCAGATGATCGGAAACGACATCCCTTCACTGGTCCGGACGGCGAGGCAGTTGCAGGAGCATCCGGTGGTGGCCATCGATTTGAACCTTGGATGTCCGGCGCCCGTGGTGTATCGCAAATGCGCGGGCGGAGGATTGCTGCGGGAGCCGGAACGCGTGGACGGAATTCTCGGCGCGTTGCGGGACGCGGTAAGCGTCAAATTCACGGTGAAGACGCGGATTGGATTCGATTCGACGGACCGATTTGACGAACTGCTGGAGGTCTTTGGCCGGCACGCCATCGATCTGCTCACCGTTCATGGCCGCACGGTTCATGAGATGTACCGCAGCGAGGTGCACTACGACTTGATCGCGCGTGCGGCGGCCGCGTTGAACTGTCCCGTGCTGGCGAACGGCGATGTTCACTCCGCGGCAAAGGCGGAGGAGGTGCTCCATCAGACAGGGGCTCGAGGATTGATGATCGGACGCGGGGCGATTCGCAATCCCTGGATATTCCGGCAGATCCGGGAGCAACGGCGGGGTGTGCCGGTGTTCGTGCCCAGGGGACGCGACGTGCTGACGTATGTTGCGGCGCTGTATGAGGCGGTCTGTTCACCCGCGGTTCCGGAGCGCGCCCAGGTGCAGAAGCTCAAGAAGTACATGAATCATCTGGGCCTTGGAGTGGAACCAACAGGGCGGTTTCTCCACGGGATTCGGCGCGCCAATACACGCGCGGAATTCTTCGGGATCTGCCGCGAGTTTCTGGATCATGACGAACCGATGCCGCTTGAGCCGTTCGAGAAGCCACCGACATCGGGGGATGTCCAGGCGGTCAGTCATGCCTGAGAGCCTGTCGGAGGGATCCATTCATGCGGGAAACCACGAATCGAATTCACCCGAATGCAGCCGGATTCGGAGGGGTTCAACGCGAGGCCTGCCGGATGGTCAATGGCCCCACCCATCGCGTGTTGTATTTCCGGATCCAGGAGTCGTCATAGTCCGCAGGCGGGGGTTCCAGACCGTAGAGTTGATCGTTCATGCCGTGGAAGGGCAGCGGTTCGACCGTGGTCCCGTGGCGGACATGGAAATCCGCGTCCTTGTCCCAACCGACGCTGTAAAGGAAGAACACCCGATCGAAACCCTCCGGCCGTGGCGGCAACGCGGACTCCTGAAAGGCGAGGGTCAATTCATCGCCCCCATTCATGAGGACGAGCGCGTTGTCCTTTTGATCGAGCAGTTCCCGGACATCCCCGAAGCGAGTGCACCATCCCGCGGGGGTGATGCGCCAGTCGGGCGAAGGCTTGACGCGTTCGTAATCCGGAGTCAAT
>DATKEE010000553.1:0-12114 GCA_035544555.1 Candidatus Methylomirabilota bacterium | reverse complement strand
GCGGACGTCTATTTTCACAGCGGCTATTATCCCTCGATGTTCGATCAGGCGCGGCTCCACGAATCGACCGGACTGGAGGAGCATTCGCAGGGGCCGGTGCCGCGGGAGGCCAGGCATGGCGAGGATCAGGATGAGGGGCATGATCACGATGAGGATGATGATCATGACCCTGAAGGTGCGCAGGCGAGGGATCGGGTGGCGGTGGAGGGGGATTATCAGGGGCGATCACGCGACTGGATCGACCGGTTTGGACGCCACTTTTACATCTCCGCGCACACCCATCTCGAGCGGGCGGGGTACCGGGAGATTCTTCCCTGGCTGCGAATGTCGGCGTCGATGGATCCCGGACGGGTGCAGACATACGCGTTGGGGTCGTATGTCTTGCGAACGCAATTGGACCGTGTGGACGAGGCGGAGACGTTTTTGCGCGAGGGATTGCGGGCGAATCCGAATCATCATGAATTGCTTTTCGAGCTGGGGCGCCTGTATCTGCAAGGGCGTCAGGATCCGGACCGGGCGCGCAATCTCCTGGAACTGTCGCTGCGGCGATGGCGCGAAGCGGAGGGCGGCAGGGAGGAACCGGACTGGTTCGCGCATCAGCAGATCGTCAGTCAACTCGTGCGACTGGAGGAGGAGGCGGGCCGCTGGAAGGAGGCCCGGGATTACCTGGCGCTGTTGCTGCCGCATTCGTCCAGCCCCGCGTCCGTTCAGGAGCGCATCGACGAGATCGAACGCGAGCATCTATCCGGGGCAAATCCATAGAGGCTGTCGGGAAAGGCGGCGAAGGTGGAGCCGATGGGGATTGCCAGGAGGAGGAGCAGCGACCGGGACAGTGCGGCCGCGAGGACCTGACGCGCACCTCCCAATAAACGGTTGAGATGCGAAGACGGAACGCGTAGGCTGCCAATCATCGACGGGAACCAACACTCAACCAACGGATGGGTTATGCGTTCGATTTTCTGCGTCCTCCTGCTTTCACTTTTTCAACCGGCCCTTGCCCAACTGCCGGGCAACCGCCCCGGATACCCGGGGCCAATCCGTCCTGGGTGGAGCCGGGTGGCCATCGATTACGACCGGCAGTTCACCCGGCTCAAGTCGGCGTCGCAAGAACTCAAACGGATGGAGGGGGACGAAGCGTATGCCGGCCGGGTGGATTCGATCCATCGGGATGCCACATTTCTACAGAATCGGTGGCGGGTCTGGTTGCAGCGCAATCGCGAGATCTATGTCGGTCCGCGGGGATCCGACCGTTATTACAAGAGCCTCGGGCAATTGAACGAACTTCTGGCTCAGGCGCTTGAAACGGGGGACGCGGATCAGCGGCGACAACTGGTCGAGGCGGTGGCCATGGATCTTGAATTGAAGGCGGAGAGCTGCCGGGAGTCAGCGGACGGACTGGGCAAGGAGGTGTGGGTGAAGGTTCGCACTGTGGCCGGCGGGCAGGAGGTGCGCGGCTACCAGATCTGGTTTGTGCCGCGGGGAATGTTGCCGGTGGAGAGCGCCCATGATCACTTCTCCAGACTCAGCAGTCCCACCGATGAACTGATCCTGCCGCCGGGCGCGTATATGATGTGGGGACTCAAGGATGGGGAGAAAACGGAGCCCATTCCCCAACGACTGGGGGACAAGGGCAGGGAGCGCGTCGAGATCGACCTGATCGTTCCCGGAGAGTGAATCTCCAGATCCCGCATGTCGAAGCGTTTCGATCCAGAACAATGGCTGGCGCGGAGCCGCAAATCCTGGGGGTTACTGGCGCAGGCGGCCGTGTGGGTGCTGGGCATTCTCGGCGGCTTTCTCCTGCCGCCTCCGGCGGGCGTGGATGCCGGGGATGGGCAGAGCCTGCTGCGTCTGGCGCAGTTTGTCGCGACCATTGTGATTGGACTGATCCTGATCGCGGGGCATCGATGGCGCCTGCGCCGTCATGCGGGGCGCTGGGCAACGTTGTCGGGACTCCTGCTGCTGCTGGGGCTGTTCAGCATCCTGGGGTACCAACACCTGGCGGGTACCTGGACGGCATCCTACCTGGACGACCGGGTGGTTGTGGGGGCGGAATTCACAGAGCAGGGCGCGCGTCACGCGGCGGCGCATCCTGAACTGTCGACCAGCGACCTGGTGTTTGAGTTTGCCGGCAACACGGAAAACATCTGGACCGCCGAGTCGATCCGCCAAAGGCGATTGATCCTGGCGGTGCTCTATTTGGGCAACGTCCCGTTGTTCACCGTCTGCCTGATGGCCATGGTCCAGGCGCTTTTCTGTCTGCAACCCCGCCAAAAGGGGTCCTGAACTTTGACACAAAGTTGTGTCAATGGGTGACCCCTTTGGAGCGGTATCGGGCCAGAAAGCCGGGATCGGTTCCCGCCAGATCCGCGCGTCGCTGGCCGGCGAGCAAGCGGCCGTACACACGGATGTCGCGGGCGAACATCTCCAGGCGCCGGCCGAACTTTTCATCCGCTATTTTTCCGTCCTGCACGTCCGACTGGTCGCTGAACGAAACGGCGTAAGGCATGGACCACGCGTAGCATTGGCGCGCCACGGTGCGGAGCTGGTCGGTGACGGTCAGCCCCTTTTCGTGGGAGGCGACGACGGTGGCGAAGAGTTTGCCGGCGAATTCCCGCCAGAAATGGTCCAGGAAGTTCTTCATCGCGCTGCTCATGCCGCCGTGGTAATCGGGCGTGCCGAGGAGGAGCACATCGGCGGCCTCGACGCGGGCCCGCAGGGAGGCGAAGGAGGGCGCGGTGTAGGAGGTGTCCGTGTTGAACAGCGCCAGCGGTTCCTTGAGATAATCGAACACATCAACGGCGCATCCGTCCGCGCGCAATTGTTCGGCGAGATGGAGCACCACCACGCGCGTGGTGGAATCCTGATTCTGGCTGCCGATGACGGCGAGAACATGGGGTTGTGAATCGTTCATGCCGGGATACATACCCGCGGCTGGGCTAAGGCGCAATGGGATGAGCGGGGTGATCGGGCTCTGTACTTCGAAGGCTCTGATGCGATCCGTATTGCGGACTTTGGCTGGAATGAGAAAACGGAGACTTCAGCCGCGGTCCGATGGCGGGGGTTGACAGAAGGCGGATGGTCCGCGGAATCTGCTGCTCGCTTCCGGCAACGTTGAAATGACATGGGCATGCAAACGCGACCCCTCGGCACCACCGGTCTGGAACTTCCGATCCTCAGCTTCGGCGCGTCGTCGCTGGGGCAGGAGTTTCGGAGAATCGATCCGAACGACGCCCTGCGCGCCGTTCGAGTGGCGCTGGATTGCGGATTGAACTTCATCGACACATCGCCGTTTTACGGCCGGGGCATGAGCGAGGTGCTGCTGGGGTTCGCGCTGCGCGGGGTTTCACGGGACGACTATGTGATCGGGACCAAGCTGGGTCGCTATGACCGCGCGCACTTTGATTTCTCGGCGAAGCGGGTGGCGGAGAGCATCGACGTGAGCCTGCACCGGCTGGGGGTGGGGCATCTGGACATCTGCCTGTGTCATGACATCGAATTTGTGCCGATGCAGCAGATTGTGGATGAGACGCTGCCGGCGCTGCGGAGGGCGCAACAGGCGGGCAAGGTGCGGCATGTCGGCATCTCGGGGTATCCGATGAAGATCTTCAAGTTCATCCTCGAACAGACCGGGCTGGACGTGGTGTTGAGTTACAATCAATACACGCTGCAGAACACGCGGTTTGCCGACGAATTAGTGCCGTATTTGAAGGCGAAGGGTGTCGGCGTGATGAGCGGGGGACCGTTCTCGGCGCGGCTGTTGACGAACGCGCCCATTCCGGAATGGCTGAAGGAACCGCCGGAGGTGAAGGCGGCGGCGCGCCGGGCGGCGGAGCATTGCGCCGGCAAGGGAGTGGACATCGCGAAGCTCGCCCTGCAGTTCTCGGTCGCGAATCCCGACATCACGACGATGGTGGCCGGTTCGGCGAATCCGGAGAACATCAAGAAATGGGCCCGGTGGATCCGGGAACCGATCGATGAGGCGTTGCTGGCGGAGGTTCGGGAGATTTTTGAGCCGGTGAAGAACATCGGCCATGTGGAAGGATTGCCGGAGAACAATTGAGTCATGAAAGCCATCCAGTTTGAGACGCCGGGCAAGCTTCGTGAAATCGACATTGGGGATGCGCCCTCGCCGGGACCGGGTGACGCGCTGGTGAAGGTGCATCGGGTGGGGATCTGCGGGACGGATTACGCGGGGTATCTCGGCAAGATGCCGTTTTTCTCCTATCCGCGGATCTTCGGTCATGAGCTGGGGGTGGAGGTGGTCGCGGTGGGCGTGGGGGTGAGCGGGGTGGGGCCGGGAGATCATTGTTCCGTCGAGCCGTATCTGAACTGCCAGACCTGTTCCGCCTGCCGGCGCGGGCACACCAATTGTTGTGAAAGCAACCAGACGCTGGGGGTGCATTGCGACGGAGGCATGCGTCCGCAATTCATCGTGCCGGCGCGGAAGCTTCATCGCTCGCGGAAACTGTCATTCGAACAACTCGCGCTCGTGGAGACCCTGGCCATCGGCTGTCACGCGGTGAATCGCGCGCGGGTTCAGGAGGGGGAGAGCGTGGTCATCATCGGAGCGGGGCCGATCGGGCTGTCGGCGCTGGAATTCGCCAAGGTGGCGGGCGCGCGGAGCATTGTGATGGACGTGAATCCGGGGCGGCTGGAATTTGCGCGGTCGGTGATGGGGGCGGAGCACACGGTGGAAGCGAAGGGGGACGGCAAGGAGGAGGCGGGCATCCGGGCGGCGGCGGGCGGGGAGTGGCCGCCGGTGGTGATCGATGCGACGGGCAGCAACTGTTCGATGAGCCAGGCGATGAATTACACGGCGTTCGCGGGGCGGCTGGTGTACGTGGGCATCACCATGCAGGAGATCGCGGTGCCGCATCCGCTGATGCATCGGCGGGAACTGTCACTGTTGGCGTCGCGGAACGCGGTGGCGCCGGAATTCGCGCGGATCATCGAATTGATCGAATCGGGGAGGATCGACACGAATCCGTGGATCACGCATCGGGCGGGGTTTGACGAATTGATGGGTGAGTTTCCCGGGTGGATGAAACCGGAAGCCGGGGTGATCAAGGCGATGGTTGCGGTGGAGTGAATCCAGGCCGCGCCTGAGTTGGACCGCATCGTCAATCCGGGTTGCCGGGCCAGTTTTCCGAGGCGATCACCTCGATCTCATCCCGGGGTTGGCGGACGATGTACGCGGCGGTGCCGGGAGTGTTTTTGATCAATTGGAGACCCTCCTCCGGACCCAGCACGCTCACCGCAGTGGCCAGGCTGTCCGCGGTAATGCCGTCGGGCGCGACGACGGTCACCAGACTGCGATCGGTGAGGCCGATGCCGGTGCGCGGATCGACGATGTGGGAATAGCGTTTGCCATCGATCTCCAGCCGTTGGAAGAGATCGCCGGAGGTGGCGACGGCGGCATTGGCGAGGGTGAGGAATTGAACGGGCGGGGCATTTGGCACATCGAGGGCGGTGACCTCGACGCGCCACGAGTCGCGGCCGGGTGGCGGATCGCCGACGACGGTGTCCCCGCCCGCGGCGACCAGGGCGCGTGGCAGGCCGTGCTGGCGGAGGATGAGGAGGGCTTCATCGATGGCATAGCCCTTGGCGATTCCGCCGAGGTCAAGACTCATGCCCGGGAGGAAGAGGCGGGCGGTGCGCTGGCGGGGATTCAGATAAAGCTTTTCGTGACCCACCAACCCCCGGGCGCGGGCGAGACGTTCGGGATCGGGCATGGCGTTCAAGCGGCGGGCGCGGCGCCAGAGGTTCGCGGCGGGAGCCACCGTGACGTCGAAGGCGCCCCCGGTGAGGCGGGCGAGATCCTGGGCGCGGTGGAGCACGGCCCATAGATCGGGGCTGAGGCTGACCGACCGGCCTTCACCGGCGGTACGGGACAACTCGTTGAGTTCACTGTCCGTTTCGTAATCGCTGAGGATGGCGTTGAGTTCCTCGACGCGGGCGAACGCGGCTTCGGCGGCAAGGGTCGCGGTGGCCTCATCCGGGCCATAGAGGACGATGCGAAATGGAACGCCCATCTGAGGTCTGGTGAACTCGAAGCGCTCCAGGGGTGGTTGTGGTTCGGGGTTCTCCAGTGGTTCGGGTGTTTCCGGTCGGAACAGAGGCAGGGGATTTTTGCAGGCGGAGGTGAACCCGGACAGAGCCAGTGTCAGCAGACAGAAAAGGAGACGCCACGCCCGCGTGTTGAATCCGAACGTGGACTCGTCCGTGTGATGAGCGCGCGCGACCGGTGCTTGCCGTGTGTCCCCGGCACCGGGGTTTTGGAGGCGGAACATGGCGGGATCGTAGAGGCGTCGGCAACCGGGTTCAACTCTGGTCGAACAAAAGTGAGCGGATCGCGTCGGGCGACGCGGTTCCCGTGGTGCCCAGTTGATGAATGACAATGGACGCGGCGGCGTTGGCCAATTCGAGGCTTTCGGCGAGCGATCCTCCCGCTGCCAGAGCCGCGACAAGGCTGGCATTCACGGCGTCCCCGGCGCCCACGACGTCGATCTCCCCGCGCACCGGCCGAATGGGGAGGTGCAGGACATCCCCGGTGGGCGCGGCTCCGATCATGCCCTGTTCGGCAAGGGTGACGAAGACCTTGCGGCCCTGTTTGCGCGCCAGCGCCAGGGCGGCGTTTTTCACCTTGTCGAGGGGCAGGTCATCGGACAGGCCCATCAAGCGTCCCAACTCGGCCCGGTTCATTTTGAATCCAATCCGGGGATACCCCTTCAGGCCGCGGCGGCTGTCGGCGAGGATGAGCAGTTCGGGACGGGATTCGGCGATGGCGGCGATGGCGCCGAGGAGCCGCGGAGTCACCACGCCGGTTTCGGGAATCTCAACCTGATCGAGCAGCACGATGGCATCGAGCGACTCCGCCAGCCGGTGGGCGGCCTCGACGAGTTCCTCCTGGAGACTGGCCGCGGTGGGCGTCCAGTTTTTGCTGTCGAGCCGGTTCAGTTCGAGCGGAGATTGATTGCCGCGGAGGACGAGGGGCTTGCAGTAGGTGAAAGTGCGTCGATGGGGAGAGATGAGGAAGCGGGACAGATTGACCGCGGGCAATGCCGCCAGGGCGCGCCGCAATTCGAAGCCTTCCCCGTCGTCGCCGACAAATCCGACCGGGTGGATCAAGCCCACGCCCAGGGCCGCGAGGTTGTTGAGGATGGTTCCCGCCGCGCCTGCCTGGGAGCGCACGCGGACGACGTTGTGAACGGGGAGGCCGGTTTCGATGGAGATTTCCTCGAGCGCGGGATCGATCTCCAGATAGCGGTCCAGGGAGAAATCCCCGATCACGGCGACGCGGAGTTTTGGGAACCGGCCGGCGAGTTCATGAAATCGGTCCGGGTTCATGGCCATTGGAACGGAGTTCCCATCAGGCGCCGGCCGGGACCTCGAGGGCGGCCGAAAGGTGATGGAGAAACGCCACGTTGTCGCACCGGATGTATTGCAGGCCGCCGCCCATGCGGGCGTAACTCTTGCAGAATCTCAGATAATAGGCGGGGTTGTCCGTGGCGGGTTCGCCCTTTGACCAATCCCAATTGCCACCGTCCTGAATGTCCACCACGCAGATGGAGTGATCCTTCACGATGGGACGGCCGGCCCGCAAGCGGAGGTTGTTGACACAGCTCAGGCTTTTTTCGAACACCTGGGGACCCATGATGGCCGAGCCCACCGACAGCACGACGCCATGATCGAGGCGTTCCACGGTGGCGCCGAACAGTCGGAAGTCGATTTCCGCGGCACGACCGATGGCGGCGCCATTGAAGAGGGGATGATTGGAGACGATGTCGTAACCGATGCCGGGGTGGACCGTGAGCGGTATTTGACGTTCGGCGGCGCGCGCGAGGACGGACGAGTTGCGCCAGCGATGAACCATGCTGTGCCGGCCGGGCGACAGGCGATGTCGGCGCATGGCGGCGAGCAACTCGGCGCGCGCCGGCGCGAGGGGATGCGAGGGATCGCGGCGAAGCTCCTCCTCGATCGCGCCGGGCTCCGGCAGGGTGACGCCGTCGTCGAGAATGAAACGGCCCAGCGCGGCCCCGTAACCTTCCGATTTCAAACCACCGGCGAGCAGCGCGAGTTGGAGGCTGCGTCCGGTTTCGTCCCAGGTGCCGAACGTGCCGGTGGCGACGTTCGCGCGGACGCTTTCGGTGGAGCGTCCCAGCCAGGCGAATTCCCAGTCATGGATGGCGCCGGCGCCGTTGGTGGCCAGATGCGTGAGCCAGCCCTGGTCGATCAATTGGTTGATGAGAAGTTGACCCCCATTCTTGATGAGGTGCGCGCCATAGATGAGGAGGAGGGCGGCGCCGAGGCCGCGGGCGCGCCTCATGCGGTCCGCGCAGGCCCGGATGGCGGCAAGTTGGGGAGAGTCCAGCCGTGGAGGTGCCGAGGAGGGGTCGATCAGGATCTGCTCGATGCGGCTCAGGCTCCGGCGTTGTTCCAGCGGATAAACCTTCAGTCGTCCAAGGTCGAGCGGTTCGAGGGGGTCATTCATGGGCGGCCGACCGCGAGTCTGGTCGCGGCCCGAAGAGCCGGTCAAGCAGTGTTTCGAAGTCCCGGTAGTCCGCCATGAGGACGTCGGCGCCGGCGGCGGCGAGTTGCGCGTGTTTGTGGGGATCGGCCTGGCCGGAGCCGTTGTGGTGCTCGTCACTGGCGATTCCCACGGCCAGGCCGCCGACGTCCTTGGTGACGCTGATCTCGACCGGGCCATCACCGAAAGCCAGCAGGTGGGCGCCTTCAATGTTCTCCTCGCGCAGCAGGCGTTCGATGACCGGCCGTTTGGAGAATTCGCGGTGTTCCGGGTGGCTGCCGTAAATGTGACGGCCGAAGAAGGGTTCCAGCCGCAGGAGGCGGGCCTCCTCCCGGACGCGGGCCTCCTGAGTGCCACTGAGGATGATCAGGGTCAGGCGCCGTCGCTGGAGTTCCTCGAGCAGCGCCCGAGCTCCATGGATGACGTAGTCTTCGGTGTGCGCCTGTCCGTGTTGGATGAATCCGACGCGATCCGCGAGTTGCTCATCGAGCCGGCGTTGATACTCGACGAGTTTTTCATGGGGATCGGCGGGGGGACCACCGCGTTCCAGGTTCAGGTCGGCGAGACGTTTGATCTGGTGAACGGACGGATGGCCGTTGAGGGAGAGGACATCGTTGAGGAGCAGTTTCGCAAGTTGCTCCGGTGATTCGCCGGGGAGCAGGGGGATCTGATGGGCGAAGAGATCCACCATGAGAAACGGCCAGCCGTGGCGCAACCAGGAAAGGGTGCCGTCAAAGTCGAACACGACGTGACTGATGTGGGGGCGCGGCGCGAAATGGGATCGGAACTCGAAGGGTGCAGGGCTGGTCGCGTCGGAGCTCATGTGGCGCGAGACCTAACGCGGTTGAGCGCAAAAAGGCAATCCCGGAAATGGCTTGACGCAATCACTTTGTAGTGCAAAGTAGGTGGCCATGGATTCGAATCGGGCGGCGGAGCATTTGCAGGTCATCCGGACGTTGATGGAGCGGTCGGCGCTTTATCGGAGGGCGCTGGCGCCGATCACGCTGCAAACGGGGGTGATCGGGCTGGCGGGGGCGGGGTGGGGATGGTTTGGAGGGATTGACACTGCTGGGGGATTTGGAGCGCTTTGGATGACGGTGTGTCTGGTGGCGCTGGCGGCGGCGTTTCTGCTGGCGCGACGGCAGGCCTTGAAGGCGGGGGAACCGTTCTGGTCTCCGCCGACGCGGCGGGTGGCGGAGGCCCTGTTGCCGGCGCTGACGGCGGGTCTGGTGGCGGGACTGCTGGTGGTCGCGAGCGGCGGGAGCGATCCCGCGCGAATCGGGTGGCTTCCGGCCATCTGGGCGGTGCTGTATGGGCTGGCGCTGCATTCGGCCGGCTTCTTTATGACGAGGGGTATCAAGTTGTTCGGCTGGCTGTTTGTCCTGTGCGGACTGGGCTACTGCGCCTACCGGGTGTTTTTCCAGGCGGACGCCGGACTGCCGCGGCTTGCGGAAGCGCACGCGGCGATGGGAATCCTGTTCGGAGGCTGCCATGTGGCCTATGGCTGTTATCTGTCGTTTACAGAACCGCGGAAGAATGAAACGTGAACCCGGAACCGTTTCTCCAACTCGATCGCGTCATCCACGAGAGAGGACGCATGGCCATCATGTCGCTTCTGGCGGCGACGCCCGAACTCTCGTTTACGGAGATGCGGGACACGCTGACCATGACCGACGGGAATCTCACGACCCACCTGCGCACCCTGCAGGAGGCCGGATACGTGGCGGTGACCAAGTCGTATCAGGACCGCAAGCCGCTGACGACGTGCGCGCTGACCACCGCCGGGAGGAAGGCCTTTGGCAACTACATCGGGCTCCTGGAAAAGATCGTTGAACAGGCGAGGAATCATTGAGCACTGCAGCGCCCATCCGGTCCGTTCGTGAGTAAATACTTTGTATGGCAAAGTGATTGTGTCTCACCCTTGGAAGCTGAAAGCCTTATGAGAATACTGAGAGCCACCCATCTTGGAATGTGTTTTGGAGTCCGGGATGCCATTCAACTTGCGCGCGGGCGCGCGGCCGAGGGACCGGTGACGATCCTGGGCGAACTCGTGCATAACGAGGGGGTCCTTGAGGAAATGCGCGAACGGGGGGTGCGTATGGTCGGCGACGTGGAGGAGGTGACCACCGCGAGCGTCCTGATCACGGCGCACGGGGCGTCTAATCAACGCATGGCCCGCGTGCGGGCTCGCGGGCATGAGGTGGTGGAGGCCACCTGCCCGCTGGTGCATCACGCCCATCGTTCGCTTCAACGGCTGGTGGACGACGGGTTTCACCCGGTGATCATCGGTCGCCGGGGGCACGTCGAGGTGAGGGGCATGACGGAGGATCTGGAGGTGTTTGACGTGGTGTTGAGCGACGCGGACGTGGACGCGGTGGAGGAGCGGAGGCGGTTTGGTGTGGTGGCACAGACGACGCAGCGGATCGGGCGGGCGCGTGAGCTGGTGGCGCGGTTGCGCGCGCGCTTTCCAGATTCGGAGGTGCGGTTCATCGACACGGTGTGCCAGCCGACCAAGCAGAGGCAGGACGCGGCGGTGGAACTGGCGCGCCAGTGCGACGTGGTCATCGTGATTGGAGGCGCGAACAGCAACAACACGGCAGAGCTGGTGCGGACGTGTTCGCGGCACTGTACCTCCGTGCATCACGTGCGGGGTCCCGGGGATTTGACTTGGGAGTGGCTGCGGGGGGCTGAAACCGTCGGCATCACGGCCGGCACCTCGACGCCGGACAATCAGATTGACGCGGTCGAGGACCGCCTGGGGGAACTGGGGCGGCTTGTGGAACAAGCCTCCTGGCCGTCCAGGCGGCGTATGATTCCGGCTTGAGCCGATGGAGTCTATGGGCGGGGAAAGCCCGCCAATGAAGCCGTGAGCGCAGTGAAGTTGTGCTCTGGCGCCGGACTGGAGAGTGGATGAGCCGGAAAGAGCGCAAATTCGATGAGCGGCGCCCGGGAGAACCTCCTGCAGGGAGCGCCGCCAACCCAACCGATGCCGGAGGTGGCCGGAATCACCGTGCATTTGACCTTTGCCCAACGGGCCTATCAACTGGCAGCCTGGTTGCGGAATCAGGGAGCGAAGGTGGTCTTGGGAGGGCTGCATGTCCTGTCCTGTCCGGATGAGGCGTTGCAACACGCGGATGCGATCGCCATTGGGGATGGGGTCCAGTTGTGGCCGCGGATCCTGACCGACATCGAGCGGGGCAGATTACAGCGTCGATACGAGGCCCACTACGAACGAGCCTACGATCTTGAGCCGGTCCCGCGACGTGAATTGCTTCCGAAGAGGTCGTTCCTGACAACGACCAGCCTGATTGCGACGCGTGGCTGCCACAATCGATGCGAATTCTGTTATCTCTCGACGGAAGGTTTGCACATGCCCTACCGGGTGCGGGACCCGGAGGATGTTCGCCGGCAGTTCGAGGAGGATGGCCAGCCTTACGCGGTGTTCATCGACAATAATCTGGGTTCCAAACCGGATTACCTCCGGGCACTGTGCCGCGCGCTGCGGCCCCTGAAGAAAATATGGAGCGCGGCGGTGACCCTCGACGTGACCAACGACCCCGGGCTGGTCCGTGAGATGGCGCTCGCGG
>DATKEE010000552.1:0-7702 GCA_035544555.1 Candidatus Methylomirabilota bacterium | reverse complement strand
TGCTTTTCCCTTTTATCCTTCAACCTTTATTCCTTCCCCAATCTGTGCGCCTTCGGCAGGTCAGGGACGCGGTGGAACGCGTCCCTACCGGGATGCTTGGGTGGCTTCCGCCTTCATTCGAGTGAATTCGTCGATTCGTCGTTCGCACCTGAATAGTCACCTTTCTCAACAATTGAGTCAGGCCGGTTCCGCGGCGGAGTTTTCTCACGGCTGGTGCACTTCGTAAATCTTCCCGTTCCAGTGAAACTCGACCTCCGCGCCCAACGCCAGCCAGTGGCGGACGACCGGGTTCGCCGCGATCAGATCGAAGTAGGCGTCCGATCCGAACGGGATTCGCACGCGATCCGCCTTTGCATGTTTCTGCACTGCGGAATCCACCCAGCGGGTTTCGTTCAGGAAGAACGTCTTGCCCTCGACGTGTCGCGACTGGGCCGGCAATTCCTCCATGCCTGAGGCGGCGGCGCGCTGCGCGGGCATCGCCATGGGCACTCGGGAGGTTGAACCGGCGGGAATGCCTCGCGAAGTCGCGGAAGGCGCCGCCGCCGGGGAAAGCGCGACCGAACGGCCGGCCTCGGCATTGCCGGCCGCCAGGGCGGAATCGGCGCTGGAGGCGGACTTCAACGCCAGTCCATAGCGGGCGCTGAGCACCGCGGCATCACCGCTCTCCTGTCGGCGGAACGCGTCGTAGCCACGGCCCGCCTGGCGCATCGCGTCCGGGTTGCCCCGAAACCGGTTCAGGGATCGCATGGCTTCCGGAACGTCACGCCGCGCCTCGTCCTCGACGATCAGATAGGCGGTGTAGGGGGTGACAATGGCGTATTGTCGCGCCAGGTCGGTGACTTCGTCGCGCAGTTCGGCGTTTTCCCCATGCAAACGGATTTCATCCAGGAGATAACCCACGCGCCGGGTTGCCCAGAGACGGGGAACAAAGTCGTGTTCGGATGAAGTGGAGGGGAACTCGACGGGATATTCGAAGACTTGTTGTTTTCCATTCACCGTGCCTTCGAGGACGGCGGTAACTCGGCCCGATCCGCTGTAGCGCCCCGCCAGAACCAGTTGTTCACCCTTGTACAAGTCCGGGAGGGCGGATGGATGCAGCTTGCTGACGCGGATATCGCCGCTGAACCGCAGGCTGGGATTTGTCAGCACCGGCTCCTTGATCTTCGAGAAGAAGTTGGAAACCTTCACCTCGATGTCCTCCTCGGGCAGCACATACTGGCTGAAGGCTCGTGTTTTTTCGGTGATGCGATCCAGCAGATGCGTGTTCACGTCGGTGCCGATGCCGAAGCAGAAAATGCGGGTCTTGTCCGGATTGGCTTGGGTGACGTTGGAGACGATCTGGCCGATGTCGGTGACGCCCACCGTGGGCAGGCCATCGGTGAGGAAAATGATCATGAACGGGCGTTCGCTGTCGGCGGGCCGGAGCGCGAGGGCCTTGAGCAGGGCGTCATTGATGGCGGTGCCGCCGGTGGCCTTGAGGTCCTTGATGAACCGGCGGGCCTGATCGCGAACGTCGTCCGTGGGCGCGGTCAGTTGGCGGAACAGCGGTTCGGCTTCCGTGGAAAAGCGGACCAGTTCGAATCGGTCGCCCTCGTTGAGGTTTTCCACGCAGAACAGCAGGGCCTTTCTGGCCTGCTCGATCTTGAGCCCGGCCATCGAGCCGGAGGTGTCCAGCACGAACACCACGTCCTTCTTCACGATCTTGTCGCGGGTCGCGTCCATGCCGGGAGAGGCCAGCAGCAGGAACCAGCCTTCATCGCCACCCGGCCGATGGGCCAGAAGGCTGACCCCCACGTCCGCGGTGTCGCGGGAGAAGTACAATTGCAGGTCCTTGTCCGGCACCACCTCGGAAACCTCGTGGCCGATCACCGCACGGTGCGCGCCGTCCCGCCGGATTTCGACGTCGTGACTGGGCGAGTAGATGGACTTCAGCGGCTGCTTCGAGTGCAGGTCGATCTTCACGCTGAGGTTTTTGACCGGCTGGCTGGAGTATTTGGCGGTGTTCAGCGGGAACACGTATTCGGTCAGGCCGGAGTCGGTTTTCAACACCTGCGTCCATTTCATCGTGATGCGTTGCCGGCCATGCGGCTCAAAGGGAAAGATGCGGACCTTGTAGAGATCCAGACCGGCGTATTCGAGGAGCGCGGGATCCTTCACCTTGCGGACGATGTCCTCGTAGATGCGGCGGGCCTTGTCCGCGCTCAACAACTCGGCGTCCATCGGTTTGCCGTTGATCTCCATGGCGAAACGGTCGAGCTGCGCCCCCTTGGGAACGGGCAGGAGAAACGTCCCCTCCATGCGCCGGGGATTGGGATTGTAAAACTCCTGTTCGACGCGCGTGACCGCCACCTGGTCGTCGATCCGGACCTCCACCTGTTGGCGGGACAATTCCAGCGGACAGACCGCCAACGGGCGCGGGCGGGGAATCGGACGGGGCATCCAATGGGGCGGGCGACCCGGATCGTCCGGGGGCGGATGGATGGGCGGACGGAACTGAGGTGTCGGGGTGGTTTCCGTGAGGGGGTCATCCACAACGATCAAGCCGGCCGCGTGGGTGGATCCGACGAGGCACAGCGCCAGCAGGGAGGAGGCGAGAAATCGTTTCATGGTGAGTTGGACGGAGCCGGAGGATGGTTGCTCCCGAAAAATGTGGCTCTTCGCGGGGACCACGAATCCCCACGAACAGGAAATAGGGACAGGACACATTGCCTCCCTCTCCCCATCGACGGAATGCGGAGCTTTGCTACGGATGGGGGAGGGACCGAGGGTGAGGGAAAGAGAACCATCCACGCTGAAGAAAAGAACCGCGGATTTCGGATGGTCGCGGATAAACGAATCACTGTCGGTATCGAAATCGAAGTCAGATGATCACGTCCGGCTCCGAACCGCCGCTGGGGGCGATGGTCACGGGGGGCTTGTCCTTCTTCGGAGGAAAGCGCTTTCGGTCGGGCTGCTCCTTGCGCTCGGAATCCCGCTCGTCATCCTCAGTGTCATGTCCGGCCGCCTCTTCCGGATCCGGTTTCTCGGCGGATGACGTTGGTTCTTCACCGCCATTTGCGTGGTCCCGCTCCTGTTCCGCTTCGCGGTTGTGTGGCTGATTGGCGTCTTTGCGATCAGGCATGTCCCTAATAAAGAACAGCCGGCGCCAGTGTGCAAATACGAAGCGCTCACCCGTAATTGACAACCACGGACTTGATCTGGGTGAAAAGGTCGAGCCCGTAAGGCCCCTTTTCTCGGCCCCAGCCGCTTTGCTTGAACCCTCCCCACGGCGAGGCGTTGTCGAAGGCATTGTAACAGTTCACCCACACGGTCCCGGCCTCGAGGTCGGCCCCCGCCTGGTGCGCCTTCGCCAAATCCCGCGTCCAAACCCCGGCGGCCAGTCCATACGGCGTGTCGTTCGCCTGTCGAATCGCATCGGCAAAATCGGTGAACGGAAGGACACACGCCACGGGTCCAAAAATCTCCTCGCGCGCGATCCGCATGACCCCCGTCACGCCGGCGAACACGGTCGGTTCCACAAAGCAGCCATCCGCCAGGGGCGCCGGGGGCGCGCCGCCGCCGGACAGGACGCGGGCATTCTCCTCCTTCCCGATGCGCAAATAGTCCAGGACGCGCTCCTGCTGCGAACGCGAGACCAGGGGGCCCATTTTGGTTTCGGGATCCAGACCGTGACCGAGTTTCACGGCCCGCGCGAGATCGGCCAGCCGCGCCACAAAGTCATCATGGACGGATTGCTCGACCAGGATTCGCGAACCGGCGGAGCAGATTTCGCCCTGGCAAAAGAACACCCCGAAGAAAACGCCCTTCAGCGCCGCTTCAAGGTCCGCGTCGGCGAACACAATGTTCGGCGATTTGCCACCCAGTTCGAGCGACACCTTCTTGAGGTTGCCGGCCGCGGCGCGGACCAGCAGGCGTCCGACCTCGGTGGAGCCGGTGAAGGTGATCTTGTCCACGTCCGGATGGCTTGCGAGGGCGGCGCCGGCCGCCTCGCCGTAGCCGGTGACCACATTGAACACGCCCTCCGGGAATCCCGCCTCGAGAAACAATTCCGCCAGTCGCAGCACGACCATCGAGGCATCCTCGGACGGCTTGAGGATGACGGTATTTCCGGTGGCGAGTGCCGGGGCCGCCTTGTAGAGCGGCATGGTCAACGGATAATTCGGAGGCGAGATGCCCGCGACCACCCCGAGCGGTTCGCGAATCGTGTAGTTGAGGAACCGGCCGGGCAGGGACACGGGCACGGTGTCGCCCGCCAGCTTGGTGGGCCAGCCGGCGTAGTACCGCGTCCAGGTGACGGCGGTGGCCACCTCCTTTCTCGCCTCCCAGAGCGGCTTGCCATTCTCGAGCGTGATCAATTGCGCCAGCTCCTCCGCGTGGGCTTCGATCCCCGCCGCCGCCTGGTGCAGCAAGCGTTCCCGTTCCTGTGGCGACATCCGACGCCAGGACCCGTTGAACGCGCGCCGGGCGGCTTGCACCGCGAGCTCGACGTCCTCCGCGCCGCCGGCCGCGAAGGCGCCGAGGGCCGCGCCCGTGGCCGGATCGATGGCCTCCATTCGCGCGCCGTCCGCCGCCTCCAGCCATTGGCCGCCGATCAGCAATTTGCCGGGTCGCGAGAGGAATGTCTGAACTTCGGGCAGGGGTGTCGGCGCGGTCATTTGAGGCGGTTCTTTCAATTGATGGATGGATTCGGTTTGAGGCTGGTCGAAATCGGGATAACCACCGCTGGCGATGGAGGGCCCGGGGAAGCCGATGCGTTCCCAGACCCGCGGATCGCTCAGATACAACGCGGAGACGTCCATGCGCAATTGCCGGAAGAATCCGGGCGACTGGTCGCGCAACCGGTTCAACAGCTCATGCACCTCTTCGGAATTCAGCCGGTGAACGTCGCGGTCCCAGGTGGACCGGGCGAGTTGTTCCGCGGCGGCGAGCCCTTGCAGGTAAACCGCCGCGTTGACTCCATTCGCCACGCGTTCCGCCAGTCGCGGCGACGCATGAACCTCATCGGCTCCACCATCGCGCTCGTCGGGCGGAATGATTCCGTTGGCCAGCGCACGCAACGCGGACGATTGTTCCCATGTCAGTCGGGCGGCGGTCATGGGTCGTGGCTGGAATCACGACGCCCCCACCAGGCGGCGGGAGAGATCGTTGTTCCCGCCCACGTCCGTCAGGCGATGTTCGCGCCCCTGGAACAGATACGTGAGCTTCCGGTGATCGAGCCCCAGCAGCGACAGGATCGTCGCATGGGCGTCGTGGATGTGGACCTTGTCCTCGACGGCGCGCAGGCCGATTTCATCTGTCGCGCCGATGATCTGACCGCCCCGGATGCCGCCGCCCGCCATCCACATGGTGAAGCCGTTCGGGTTGTGATCGCGGCCGCGCGCGCTCTGGGAGGTGGGCGTGCGACCGAACTCGCCGGACCACACGATGAGGGTCTGATCCAGGAGTCCTCGCGAGGCGAGATCGTGCAGCAGCGCGGCGATGGGTTGATCCGTTTTCTTCGCCTGACGCAGTGTGCCCGCGTAAGCGTCGTCGTGGTGGTCCCAATCCCGGGTGTCGCCGCTGCCCGAGATGACCTGCACGAAGCGCACGCCGCGTTCGACGAGACGGCGCGCGATGAGGCAGCGGACGCCGAAGTCGCGTGTGACATCGTTGTCGATGCCGTAAAGTTTTCGGGTGGCTTCGGATTCCCTTTGGATGTCCACGGCCTCGGGCGCGGCGGATTGCATTCGGAACGCCAGTTCGTAGGCGGCGATGCGGGAATCGAGTTCGCCGGCGGCGGCCGGCATCTGTTCGCTGTGCCGGCGATTGAGCCATTGGGAGAGATCAAGGATCTTCCGCTGGCTGTGGGCGTCCAGTCCGGCGCCGCGATTGAGATAGAGGATGGGCGTGCCCTGGGACTGGACGGGCGCCCCCTGGTAGATGGCGGGCAGGAAGCCGTTCCCCCAGCAGGGGGTGCCGCCCTTCAGCTTGCCGTCGGGCTCCGCGAGCACGACGAGCGCGGGAAGATTGTCGGACTCCGAGCCGAGTCCGTAGGTCACCCAGGCGCCGACGCTGGGGAAACCGAGGCGCGACTGGCCGGTGGTCAGGACGTATTGGGCGGGGGAATGATTGAAGGCGTCATGGTAACAACTGCGGATGACCGCGAGCCGGTCGGCGTGGGCGCGCAAGTGAGGGAAGGCCTCGGAAATCGGGATGCCCGCCTGACCGCATTCGCGAAAGCTCAGTTTACAACCGAGCAGCGGTTCCTTCGTCACGTCGGTGAACTGGGCGGGAATCTTCCCAAAACTTTCCGGCATTCGTTCCCCGTGGAGTTTGTTGAGGAGCGGTTTGGGATCGAAGGTCTCCATCTGGCTGGGACCGCCCGCCATCATGAGAAAGATGACCGATTTGGCCTGCCCCGGGAAATGAGGAGATTTCGCCGCGAACGGATTACCGGAGCCGGCCAGCAGATCGGCGCGGCCTTCGCGTTCGAGGAGATCAAGCAAGGCCCAGCCTCCCATGCCGCAGGCGACGCGGGTGATCCAATGGCGGCGGGAGAGAAGCGAGCCTCGATCGGGCAGTGGCGGAAAGGGAGCCTTCATGGGCGGATTCGTATTCCGGTTCATTGCAGGTAAATGAATTCGTTCGTGTTGAAGAGCGCCAGGCAGAGTTCCTCGATGGCCGTCCGGGCGGCGTCGTCCGGATCGTCCGCGGATGCCTGAATCCGGGTGCGGAGGAAACCCTCCACGGTTTCATATTCCTCCGGAGTGATGTGCCGGCCGTAGGCAAGGGTCCAGGCTCGGCCGGGAATGGCGGACAAATCGCCCCGAGTTTCCTGGAGCAACCGATCCGCAAACGCCGCCGCCTGTTGCCGGATGGTGCCGTTGTTCATCAACGTGAGAGCCTGATTCGGTACCGTCGTGATGTCCCTGCGCCCGCAGCTTGCCGTGTTCTCCGGCAGATCGAACGCGCTGAGCATCGGGAACCGGAACGAACGTTTTACCAGCAGATAGACGGCGCGACGGTCCTCTTCCTCCGGGGTGCTGACCGGCCATTTTCGGAAATTGCCGATCTGTTCCTGCTCATCCAGAGGCGGCGCGAACGGCAAGCCATACAGCGTACGGTTCAGCGTCCCGGCGACAGCGCGAATACTGTCCCAGACCGCCTCGGCCTCCAGCCGCCGCGGCTGAAATCGCGTCAGCAAACGATTATCTGGATCACTTCCAATGGTCGCCGGATCCACGGTCGCTGCCATCTGATAGGTGGAGGAGAGCATGAGGGTGCGATGGAGATGCTTGAGACTCCATCCGTGATCCATGAACTCGACGGCCAGCCAGTCGAGCAGCCCGGGATGAGTCGGACGATCTCCGCGCACGCCAAAGTCATTCGGCGTCGCCACGAGTCCCTGCCCGAAGTGCCATTGCCAGACGCGATTGACCATGACACGGGCGGTCAGTGGATGGTCCCGCGACGCGAGCCAATCGGCGAGCGCGGCCCGGCGCCGTTCGGGAAGCACTTCGTCCAGAGCGGGTTCATTGGCGATGTGGGCGGGGAAACCGGGCTGAACCAGCTCGCCCGGATCTTCCAGTTCGCCGCGCACGAGGATTCTCGTCTCCAGCGGTTCCTCGCGATGCGCCAGGACGCGCATGGGAATCTCCGATTCATCCCGCAGGTGTTTCCGTCCCATCTCCACGCGCAGCGCGTCAATGTCTTCAACCCAACC
>DATKEE010000551.1:0-4696 GCA_035544555.1 Candidatus Methylomirabilota bacterium | reverse complement strand
CGTGCCATCGGCCACCAGTGTGCCGCCCTGCGACACCCACAACCCGGAGATCAACTCCGGAATGCCCCGACGTCGCAACTCCTCTGGCACGACGGTCACACCCTTGATCACCGTGCCCGGCTCGATGATCAACGTCGCGTTGGTCTGCACGTAGATCATCGTCTGCAGCAGATACTCGTTGTCCGCCGTCCATGTCACCTCCGTCCCGCTGGCAATGTCCTCGGTGACGGGGATCAGTTCCGCGTACACCGAGCTAACAGCCAGCAATCCCGCTGTCGCCAATTGCGCTATTGTTCGATTTAAGTTCTTCATGCTTTTAATTTGAAGTTGATTCCCATTGATTCTGTAAGCGTCGAGTTCTCTGTCAGCCGTCGGCATCAATATCGACCTGATATGTTCGAGAGAGACTGTGCGGGGAGAGTGTGAACTCCAAAGGGCGGAGGGGTTACGATTTGGCGACAGCTTCACTTGCCCGCGCGACGCGTCTTGTACATCGCCGAAGCGCGCGCTCAGAATTCGCATCCGACAGACAACCCGAATGTGATGCCTTTGGTGTAGCTCTCCACCACCCTCCCTCCCGCCACCGGCCAGTCCTGTGTCACTTCATATTCGGGATTGAGCAGATTCCTGGCGGTGAAGCGGACATCCCAGTTTTCCCCGAGACGCTGGCGGATGAACAGGTTCAGCTCCGGCGCGGGCTGCACGAATTCGTCCGGCTTGTTGAGGCCCACCAGTGACAGGCTTTCTCCGACCACGCCTCCGGACAGTGTCACGGTCGTTCCGGTGCGTTCGTATTCCCAGGTCAGATTGGCGTTGAGGATGTAGGCGGGCTGGTCGTAGAGCGGACGCGTGGCTCCGAATTCACCGTAACTCTGGCGATTGAGTCGTTCGATGTTGGACAAAGGCACTTCGGACTCGATGTAGGCGCCATTTATATCCAACGCGAAATCGGCCAGCGGCTCCCAGAACCGGTCCAGTTTGATCCGCGATTCCACCTCGACGCCGTACACCTCGGCGCGGCCGGAGTTCACATAGGTAATCCGGGAGGAGGCCGTATCCTGGGCGGCAATCTCGATTGGCCGCCCGATGCGCTTGGCAAACACTCCGGCGGACAGCAGTTCACCGGGGCGCGGATACCACGAGGCGCGCAGATCAAAATTCTCGGTCGCCGACATTTCAAGGTTGGGGTTGCCCTGAACGGTGCGGCTCCGGAAGACGTCATAAATCACCACCGGGGCAATCTCCCGATAGGTCGGACGCACCACCGTACGGGACCAGGCCGCCCGCAAGTCCACGTTGTCCCGGATCTGAATTTTCGCGCTCAACGAGGGCAGCCAGTCGTCCTGTTCCAGATTGCTGGAAGGCGGCGCGAAGTTCTGCGTCAAATTGAACGTGTCCACGGCGATCCTCGAAGATTCCAAGCGCGCGCCACCCACCAGTTGCAGCCAGTCGAACGCCGCCCAGTCCGCCATGAGGTAGGCCGCCCGGATCTCCTGCTCCCCCTCATAGGTCAGGTTGACCGGGAAATTCCGGACGTTGATGAAGGCGAGATTCCTGGGTGCCATCCACAGGTTGGGATCGCCGACGCCGTGAAACGGATGCGCCCCGGTTCCCAAAGCGCGGATGCCGCGTTGAAAATAATCGCGCTCGGAGACATTCAACGCGACACCCGTCTTGAGAGCGTTTTCCCCCTCGTTGTACGAAGGCACGGGAATGGTGACATCGCCGCGCGCGCTGAGGTTGTTCTCCTCCAACTCGCGCCAGTAACGCGAAGGCTGCGTCGGCTGCGACGCCGTCAGATTCGGATTGAAATTGTTGTTGCTCGGGTCCGCCCGAAACTGAAACGCCCGGAAGTCCGGATCCTCCTGGGTGGTGGTGGACACGGCCGCTCCCCAGTCGAACTGAACGTCCCGCAACCCGGGAAAACGATGATCTCCCGCCAGTTGGTAATAAGCCAGGCTCCGCTCCGTCCAGTTCAGAACCGACAGGTCCATGAAGCTGCCGTCCCCCGGGCTGGTCAAATCTCCGTGGGACCCGGCCGCGCGGCCGGCATAATCCTCGGCGGATTGAACCCGGAGAAAATTGAAGCTCAGATCGTGGTCCTCGCTCAGTTCCAGGCTCAGATTCACCAGCGCGCCCCACTGATATTCGATGACGCCTTCGGTCACGTCCTTGTCGGCGAACGTCACCAGCCCGTTGGCTTCGTAGGTCCGAACCGTCTTGTCAAAATAGCGGTACTCATTCTTGTAGTTCAGCCCCGCCAGATAACCGAGGCGCTTTCCGAACACCGTGCGCGTGTCGCCCAACAGCAGTTCCGTCCCCGCATCCAGCGGGGCATCCATCGGCACCGGGGCGAACTGGCTCGAATTGAACGATCTCTTGACATCCTCCGGAAAGTTCTGGCTTCCACCCACCGGACTGGCCGCCTCCAGTTCGTCGGACATCGCCCGCGTCCCGTCATCGAAACCCAGCCAGTCGGTGGAACCCCGGTCCGAGGACGGAAAGTCGTCCCGCAGGCTGGACTGGGTGTTGTAGGCGGTGCTCACCCGATACTCGAACAGAAACGCCTCCGGATAACTCCTGGTCACGATGTCAATCGACCCGCCCGAGAACCCGCCGCTCATGTCCGGCGTGAACGTTTTATACACATTCAACTGATCGATGAACTTCGACGGCATGAGGTCGAGTTGGAACGCCTTCCGGTCCGGATCCGCGCTCGGCAGCTCCATGCCATTCAGTGTTGTGAACGTGTACCGATCCGCCAGCCCTCGCACGACCGCGTATTTGCCGTCCGCCACCGTCGCGCCCGTCACCTTGCTCAACGCCCCGGCCGCGTCTCCCACCGCCAACCCCGAGAACATGTCCGATCCGATGGCGTCCGTCAGCGAAGCCGCGCTCTGGCGGTCGGCGAGCAGCTCGATGTTCTGTTCGAACCCGGGCTCGGCCACCACCTCGAAGGTCTCCATCTCGTAATATTCCGGCGTGAGCCGCGCATTCGCCGGAGTCGTGATGCCGGGCGCCACCTTCACCTCGCTGATCGTCGCCCGGCTGTAACCGGATTTGGAGAACACCAGTATGTGATCCCCCGGGGGAACCCCCTCGAGCCGGTAACGCCCCGCCGGGTCGGTCGTCGTCCCCAGCGTGGTGCCGCGCACCGTCACCACCACCTGCGGCACACCCGTCCCGTCCCAGGAATCGGTGACGCTTCCCGCAATCGATCCGCCTTCAATCCCGTCCTGCGCGAGCGCCTTCCCCGCAAAGAACAACCCCACAAGCACCCACAACCACAGCGACTGAAGGGCTGGCGCGAACAAGGGATTTTCCCGCCGGCAGAGATGGGGTCGCATCCGGAAGGCTCTCAGGAGTTGACCGGGTTGGAGGCGGACGAGGAACCCGCAATCCTCTCAACCGCTTCGAGAAAGCGTTGGATGTTGTCGCGCGGTTTCAGCTTCTGCGCCCGGTGGAGCAACTCGATCGCCTTCGGATATTGCTGGTGCTGCACCAGGAGCTGAGCGTGTTTCACACAGGCGTCCGCTTCGAACCCCTCCAGCTTCGCCGCTCGCTCAAAACGCAATTCCGCCATCTCGCGCTCCCCAATGCCGGCGTAATAATCGCCGACCAGCATCAACGCCTCGCCATCAAGGGGATTGCTCTCGATGATCTCCTCGAGCACCCGCAACGCCTCCTCGCCGTCGCCGGTGGCCAGGGCCACCTTCGACTCGAGTTTCAGCAACCGCAGCCGCGTGTCCTCCGGCATCTCATCGCCACCCACGTCGCGGGCTTTTGCGAACAGTTCCCCGGCCTCCGCCCACGCGCCGAGACTGGTGAACACCTCGGCCGCGCGCAGCGTCGCTTCCAGTTGTTCCGCCCCGCCCTTCTCCATCGCCTCGAGATACACCTCGAGCGCCAGCGCCCGCGACTCACGGGAGAGATGGATGTCGCCGAGCAACATCAGGGTTTTCACATCGGCCTCGCCGAGCTTCCGCAGCACCTCAAAATTCACCGCCGCGCGCGCGGGCTCATTCTTCTGCAGAAGAACGGATCCCTGGATCGACCACAACCGCGCGCTCCCGGGATTCTCGATCAGCAGCTCGTCCAGCAACGCGAGCGATTCGTCGTGCCTTTCCTGCTCGATCAGGCTCTTGATCAACCCCAGCTTCCAATCCGCCACCGCCGGCGAGTACAAAATCGCGTTCCGGTAGGCGGTTTCCGCCGACAGATGTTTCTGCTGGTTCAGATGGGCGACACCCAGCAGCCCGAACGTATTGCCGTCCGCGCCGCCCAGTTCAATCACCCGCGTCAGATGCCTCACCGCCTCCTCGAAACGCCCCTCCCGCACGTGCAGAAATCCGAGGTCCTTGTGCGCCCGCCGAAAGTCCGGGAACCTGGCGACTGCCAGCTCGAATTGCGTCTCCGCGTTGTCGGCATCGCCAAGCTGCAAATGAAGACGGCCCAGCAGATGATTGAGCAGCGCGCTGGAGTCCTGCTTCAGAAAACCCCGCAACCTCCTGACCGCCTCCTCCGGCTGCTCCCCCACAATCGGCGCCAACTCCCGGTAAAAGGCCTCTTCTTCCGGACTCTGAAACTTCGGTTCAATGTCCGCCTGAAAACCATACCCGCCCATGAACCGCTTCACAAACTCCGGGTCCCGCCAGAACTCCTGAAACGTATCCGGCGCGGCTCCGGTCAGTGTCCC
>DATKEE010000550.1:0-6065 GCA_035544555.1 Candidatus Methylomirabilota bacterium | reverse complement strand
ACGAGTTCGGGTTGCCGCCGAACACGAACGTGTGTCCGGTCTGTCTGGGTTTGCCGGGTGTGCTGCCGGTTGCCAACGAGGAGGCGCTGCGGAAGACGGTCCTGACGGGATTTCTGCTTCAATGCGAGGTGGCGCGACACGCGAAGTTTGACCGAAAAAACTACTTCTATCCGGACGCGCCGAAGAACTACCAGATCACGCAGTATGACCGGCCCTCGACGCGGAACGGGTTTGTGGAGTTTGAATTTGAGGGGGGAGTGGAGCGTGTGCGGATCACGCGGGCGCACCTGGAGGAGGACGTGGGCAAGAGCTTCCATTTTGACCGGCACAGCGGGGTGGATTTCAACCGCGCGGGAGTGCCGTTGATGGAGATTGTATCGGAGCCCGACATCCGGAGCGCGGACATGGCGTATGAGTATTTGAACGCGCTGAAGGACATTCTGATGTATGGCGGGGTGAGCGACTGTGACATGGAGAAGGGAATGGTGCGCTGCGACGTGAATGTGAGCGTGCGTCCGAAGGGGGAGGCGGAACTGGGGGCGAAGGTGGAGATCAAGAACATGAACACCTTCAGCGGTGTCCGGCGCGCGTTGACGCATGAAATCGAGCGGCAGATCGGCGTGTTGAACATCGGGGGACGGCTCGTGCAGGAGACCCGTCGCTGGGACGATGTCGGGGGCATCACGGAGAGCATGCGCACGAAGGAGATGGCTCACGATTATCGTTATTTTCCGGAGCCGGATTTGATGCCATTCGAGCCGGACGACGCCTGGGTTGCGGGGGTGCGGGAGTGCGTGGTGGAATTGCCGCTGGCGCGCAAGCGGCGGTTGATGCGGGAGTATCAACTGCCCGCGGCGGACGCGCAGGCGTTTGTCTGGGATGCGCCCTTGGGGGAATACTTCGAGGGGATCGCCCGGAAGGCGGGGAATCCGAAGGCGGTGGCGAACTGGTTGATCAACAATCTGCGGGGCAGGCTCTCCGAGAGTGGGGGAGGGTTGGCGGATCTCAGGTTCAAACCGGAGGCGCTGGTCGAACTGGTGGCGGAGGTGGAGAGCGGGCGGATCAGCGGGAAGATCGCCCAGGAGGTCTTTGGGGAGATGTTCAACAGCGGGGAGTCTCCGGGGGTGATCATCGGGAAAAAGGGATGGGCGCAGGAGAGTGACAGCGGGGTGATTGACCGATACTGTGAGGAAGCCATCGCGGCCAACCCGGGGAGCGTGGCGGACTATCGCGCCGGGAAGACGGCCGCCCTCAACTTTCTCAAGGGCCAGGTGATGAAGTTGAGCCGCGGCAGGGCGAATCCGTCGCTGGCCGGCGAAATCCTGGAGCGCAAACTGAAATCCTGATTCGGGCAAAAATCATGAAAGTGCAACATTCAGCGGTAAGGAGCGACGTGTTCAAACTGGTGAACACCCTGGAATTCGACATTGAAGTGGGCGAGCACTTCCTGCCGACACGGGTGGAATTGTTCCAGGATACGGAGCGGAAGGGGCACTGGCGTTGCCGGATGTGGGAGCGCGACCTGTATCATCTCCAGCTCACGCTGCCCCAGGGGAAGAAGCGCAAAATGAAGCGGGAGGAATCCGACGAGGAGGTGCTGGTGGAACGCACCTGGGAGGTGTCGAGCCGTTTCGAGGATTTCAAGGCGCCGACGGCCCGCGTGGCCCTGAAGAAGTTTCTCGATGCGTTCAGGGAGTATCTCAACCGCATCTCCCGTTGAATTCCGGCCATTCGCCACCGGTTGCGATGTTTCCGCGCCCGATCGCGGCGTGTCTTCCCGGGGCCGCGGTGGTGGCCGGATGATTCCGTCTCATGCACTCCGAAGCGCGTCGGATACATTTCATCGGCATCGGCGGCACCGCCATGGCCTCGGTGGCGGCGGCCCTGAAGGAGCGCGGCTTGGAAGTGACGGGCTCCGATCAGAATGTCTATCCTCCGATGTCCACCTTTCTGGCGGGGCGCGGGATCGAGGCAAGGGCCGGCTACTCGGAGGGCAATCTGGAATCCCGTCCGGATCTGGTGGTCATTGGAAACGCGCTTTCCCGGGGCAATCCCGAGGTGGAGGCGGTGCTGGATCGGAAGCTTCGCTACACGTCGCTGCCCGAGTTGCTGCGCGAAAGATTCCTGTGCGGGAAGCGATCCCTGGTGGTCTGCGGGACGCATGGCAAGACGACGACGACGTCGCTGCTGGCATGGGTGTTTGAGCACAATGGACTTCGCCCGGGCTTTTTGATTGGCGGCATGCCCAACAATCTGGGCCAGGGCGCGCGGTTCACGGACAGCGAGTGGTTCATCATTGAAGGGGATGAGTATGACACCGCGTTTTTCGACAAGCGGAGCAAGTTTGTTCATTATCTGCCGGAGGTGGCGGTCATCAACAACCTCGAGTTCGACCACGCGGATATTTTTGAGAACCTGGAGGCGATACAGACATCGTTCAGCCGGTTCATCAAATTAATCCCGCGGAACGGATTGTTGCTGGGCAACGGGGATGATCGCAATCTGGCCGCATTGCTGGAGGTGGGGCACTGTCCGGTGCGGAGGTTCGGGCTGGGGGCCGGGAACGACAGCAAGGCCGAATGCCTGAGCTACGCCGGGGGTTTCTCCCGGTTCAGTGTCGGCGGCCGGGAATTTGAGACGCCGTTGATTGGCGAATTGAATGTGCGCAATGCCCTGGCGGTGGTGGCCTGCGCGCGGCATTGCGGGCTGACTGACGACCAGATTCAATCGGGCTTCTCGACTTTTGAGGGGGTGAAGCGGCGCATGGAGGTGCGGGGTGAGGGAGGCGGGGTGACGGTGGTGGATGATTTCGGGCACCATCCCACGGCGATTCGCGAGACGTTGCGGGCCTTGCGGGTGCGGTATCCGGGCCGACGAATCTGGGCGGTGTTTGAACCGCGCTCGAACACGACGCGGCGGAAGGTTTTCCAGAAGGAGCTGGTCGATTGTTTGGCCGGCGCGGATGCGGTGGTGATCTCAGAGGTGGCGCGGTTGGAGCAGTTGAGGCCGGAGGAACGGCTCGATCCGGGGCGGTTGCTCGGCGATTTGAGGGCCATGGGAAAGCCGTCCGCCTATCTGCCGTCGGTGGATGCAATCGTGGACCACGTGATGGAGTCGGTTGTGGAACGCGATGTGGTGTGTGTTTTCAGCAATGGCGGTTTTGGCGGAATCCACGACAAGCTGCTGGCGCGACTGGCGGGACGCGCGACGGGATAGCGCCGGGGGGGCGGCAAATGGAGGAAAGCACGCGGGATTAAAACACGCTCTGATTGGTTACCGCGGAACGGCGTCGGATTCCGGCGTTCCGGACTTCGGCTCGAGCGGATCTGAACCGGGTGGCTCTTCGGTATCGGGGGTTTCCTGTCGTCGGATGTTTCGTTCGAGGCGTTCCTTCAGCACTTCGTACATGGGGTGGGTGACGCGTGAGAGATGCTCCCGTGCGTCATCGAAACGGTCGTCGCCGATTTTCAGGCGGGCGAAATGGATTTCGATTCCCTGACGTTCGATGTCATCCCGGGCCAGCGAGTGGGCCTTGCGCCACGCGGCGAGCGCGTCGTCCAGGCGCATGGGGCGGATGCCGTAGTAGGTCTGGGCCACGTCAGAGGCGAGGAGAAAGTTGTCTGGATCCAGCTCCATGGCCCGGTCGTAGAGCTTGAGGGCCTTGTCGAAGACCTCCTGCTCAGTGATGCCGTAGTATTCGCGGACGTCCTTTCGAAACAGATACACGGTGGTCCCGAAGTTGTGGTAATAGAGGGATTCCGCGGGATCGAGCTCGATGGCCTTTTCGTAGAACTCGAACCCCTTTTTGACGGGGCCGCGGTGTCCGTAGTAATTGGCGAGGTTGTTCCAGGCCGCGGGCAGGGTGGGATCGATTTCCAGGGCCTGTTCCCAGCGGGCTTTCGCGGCCAGTTCCTCGCCGATGTCGTGCAGGAAGCTGCCGTAGGCGACGAAGGCGCGGGCGTGTTTCGGGTGGCGTTGGAGAAAGCTCTCGTACCGTCGGCGGACGGTGTCGAATCGTTGTTTGATGCGGAGCTCGAGGGTGGCATCGGCGAAGGGATGAGCGTCAGTTTCCCCGGAGGGGGCCTGTTGAATCCAGGCATCGACCTCCGCTTGGGCGGCATCATCTTCCAGGAGCAATTCCTCATACTCCTTTTCCACGGGATCGACAGGCACGGCCGGGGTGGAGGGTCGCGATGATTCCTGGGCGGCAACCGGGCTGACGCAGGCCGGAGGGGCGCTCGTCAGGCAGAAGACGATGAGGCCGATCAAGGGTTTGTTCACGCGTGGAAGGCTAACATCAGGTGAAGGGGCAACACAACCGGTGAATCGAGCCGTGCGGGGACATCCCCGCGAGATCAGACCTCCTTGACGGTTCCCCAGTAAACATCCAGCCGGCGGGAGAGGAACAGCCGCACCGCTTTGAGCAGCACCTTCGCCTCGATTTTCTGTCCCGCGGCGATGATCTCCCCGAGTGACATGTTGGGTTTGAGCCGCAGGCAATCCTGGGCGATGATCGGACCCTCATCGAGGTGCATGCTGACGAAATGCGCGGTGACGCCGACGATTTTGACTCCATGTTCATGGGCCTGGCGATAGGCCTGCGGTCCTGGAAAACTGGGGAGAAGCGAGGGATGGATGTTGATGATCTTGTTCTTGTACCGCCACACAAAGTTGGGCGAAAGGATCTTCATGAAACGCGCCAGGACCAGGAAATCGATTTCGTGATGATCGAGGATATCGAGAGCCCGTCGCTCGGCTTTGTCCCGAACGTCCCAGGGAATGTGGTGAAAGGGAACCTTATGCTGTTGAGCCAGTGATTTGAGGTCCGGACGATTTCCGATCATGAGGACCGGCTCGGCCATGAGCCGTCCGCCCCGCATGGCCTGGACCAGTGCGGCCGGGCACATTTGCTCGCGAGTGGCGAAAATGGCGCAGCGTTGGCGGCGATGGGGTTCCGTCAGGCGGAACCTGGTTTCCATTTTCAACCTGGCGCCCAGTTGCCGGAGCCCCTTGCGCAGATTGTCGCGTTGAAGTTCTCCCAACCGCCATGACGCCTGGATCGTCATGCTGAACCGGCCTCGTGTCACCTGCTCCTCGAGCGCCTCGATGTTGGCGCCCTGTTCGAAGAGGAATCCGGTTACGCGGGCGACGACGCCGGTTCTGTCCCTGCCGATGACGGTGATGGTGGCGAATTGCCGCATGGGTGTGCTTATGAAGGGAAACAGCCGGGCTGGCAAAGGAGATTATTTGCGCGAGCCGCGGCACGGAAGTTGTCAGGCCAGGTGTGACCGGGGCGCACGAAGGTCCTCTTCCATTCAGCCCGGGAGGGTCCGGATGGCGTTCACGACCTGATGGAACTGGCGCGGGGCGGATGCCCTGCGGGACTGGCGGGATCAGGGCCCAACCCGCACCAGGCGTTGTCCTCCGCAACCCCCTGGAAGGCAAACCCCGCACTCAGGACATTCCGAAATGGCGGGGGTGTTTTACAAGTTGTCAGTTGTCACCGTCACCGACCGGCACGCTGGGGCGGACCAATGGTGCGGAGTCGGAAACGGCCCGGACTCCTTCATTCGCCGCGACTATCCGCACGAACGAGCGCACGATCATATTGGCGTAGCGGTTGAGGGTGCGGTATGGGGAGAACGGCACATAGACAATATCCCTGGGATGGAGGCGAACGTCCAGCGCGCGGCCTCGGATGATGTCCCGATAATTGACGATGGCGATCCGAGGCTCCGCGAGCGAACCGCGGACGATGGCCACATGGGAGAGGTAAGCCTGTCCGGCGGTGCCGCCCCGGCTGCTGATGGCGGCGACCAGGGTGAGGTTGTCGCTGTAAGGGACGGAACCCGAGCGTCCGACGGCCCCTATGACGTAAATCTCCTGGGAGAGGGCCGAGGGAACAAAGACGAAGTCTTCGGGGAGGAGGTAAATGTTGTGGGCCATGTTGCCCTCGCGAAGGAGTTCGTAAAAGTTGATGGGCAGAAGCTGCCCGTCGCGGATCAGGAAGCTGTGCCGGAGATCGGCTAGGTCCAGTGTGGTGCCGCCGACTCCGGTGGTTGAAG
>DATKEE010000549.1:0-10575 GCA_035544555.1 Candidatus Methylomirabilota bacterium | reverse complement strand
GGCACCGGCTATTATCATGACTTCGGGGAGTTCCTCGCGGAGTTCGAAAACCGCTTCCCCTATGTCCGTCTCCAGCGGATTCATCTTGAGCCCGCCGCGGTTCGGACGGCCAATCCCGAGGACCGGGAGAAGCTGAGTTTCCGCATCGAGTTTGTGGCGCTCGTGAAACACGGGGCGGCGACCCCCTGAGAGCCCGCCTGAAAACCGCAGAAATCCGACTCAGGCGGCTTCCTCGTTCTCCAGGAAACCTTGAAGCTGCCGGATTCGTGTGGGATGCCGCATCTTTCTCAGGGCCTTGGCCTCGATCTGCCGGATTCTTTCCCGGGTGACCTTGAACTGCTTTCCCACCTCCTCGAGCGTTCGTGAATACCCGTCACCCAGCCCGAAGCGGAGCTCCAGTACCTTCCGTTCCCTCTCCGTGAGACTGGTGAGGACATCACCCAGCTTGTCCTTCAGGAGGCTGTAGCTGGTCATGTCCGACGGGTTTTCCGCGGCCTTGTCCTCGATGAAATCCCCGAAGTTGGTGTCTTCACTGTCGCCGACCGGGGACTGCAGGGAAATCGGTTGTTGGGCCATCTTGAGGACTGCGCGGACCCGGTCCACGGGCATCTGCATTTCATCCGCGATCTCCTCGGGGGTGGGTTCGCGGCCAAAATCCTGGATGAGTTGCTTCTGCACACGCATCAACTTGTTGATCGTCTCGATCATGTGGACGGGGATTCGGATGGTGCGCGCCTGGTCGGCAATGGAGCGGGTGATGGCCTGCCGGATCCACCAGGTCGCGTAGGTCGAGAATTTATACCCCCGCCGGTACTCGAATTTCTCGACGGCCTTCATCAGCCCCATGTTGCCCTCCTGAATCAGGTCGAGGAAGGAAAGCCCCCGGTTCGTGTATTTCTTCGCGATGGAAATGACGAGACGAAGGTTGGCCTCGACCATCTCGGTCTTGGCCTGGAGGGCTTTGCGGGTAAAGTGCTGCAGTTCCTGGTAGGTCCGCAGGTAGTCCTGGTACGGCATCCGGACGAATTCGTCCAGGGCCTTGATCTTCTTCTGTTCGGAGTGAATGACGGCCTGCTGCTGCGCGGATTTTCGGTGTGGCGTGAACTCCTGGATGGTCCCGAGACTGAGCTGGATCTTGTCGTGGATGTTGTCGGCCACCAGGGCCATTTCCTCGATGACCCTCTGCTTGTAATAAAACTTGTGGAATGTGTCCTGGAGCTTGCGATCGAGCCGTTTGAACTCCCGATGACTCCGGTCGCGACGGCCCTTGTTCGTGGTGTGCTGCCAATCAGCGTATTTGTCATCCACGGTCTGGTCGATGGCGCGGACCTGCTTGACCAGCCTGCGCAGATCCTTGAGATGATTTTCCCGGCCCTCGATCTTCTTGTCCACGATCACCCGATCGAAACGTTCCTTGGGAGGTTCGGAAATCAACTTCTCGGCCAGGGCGATGTGCTCCTTGGCGGCGAACCCGAAGGAGTAGATGATCCGCTTCACCTCGGTTTCCGCGTCCTCGATCCGTTTTGAAATCTCCACCTCCTGCTCCCGGGTCAGCAGCGGAACCTGGCCCATCTGCTTCAGATACATCCGAACGGGGTCATCCAGAATATCGAGCCGGGTCTTGTCCTCCTCCTCCTCGGGTTCGGCCTGTTTGACGCGGTCCACCTCCGCCTGATCCACGATTTGGATCTCGAGACCGCGAAGCTTGATGTAGATCTCATCCAGCTCCTCCGGGGACACGATGTTCTCCGGCAACGCGTCGTTGATGTCCGTGTAGGTGAGGTACCCCTGCTCGCGCGCCAGGCGGACCAGTTCCTTGATTTTCTCCGTGAGATCGACGCCGGAATGGCTGCGGACGGTGCCGATGGACAGGGGCGGGGCGGCGGGCTTCGCCGTTGAGGGGATGGGGGAGGAAGGATGGCCGTTGGCGCCGGGAGTCAGCCTGACGGTCTGAACCGGCACTGCTTCGGCCGGCAGGCGTGGACGGGCCGGACGGCCGGACTCGCGGTTCCGCCTGGCGGCTCCTTTTCCGCGATCCACACGGGGCGGCTTTCGCTTCTGAACTGGCGCATCCTTTCGCGAGCTTTTTCGAGGGGAGGAGGACTTTCTGGAGCCAGACCTGGAGACTGATTTGCGGGCCTTCGGTTTAGCCATACTTGAATCGAATGCGCTGCGGAATCAATTCGATGAAAAGGGTCGTGCAATATGGTCGGCCGCGAATGTGTTCGTCAAGTCAGGAACAGGCGCCGTGCCCACGCAGCTTTTGTCGTGCTGTATCGATCCGCAGTTTTCATGGGGAAACCAACGCCGCACGATCCATCGGTCCGGGGCCGCATGTTGTCCGAAAGCGACCCGGCCGGGAGCTTGTGAAAAAAATCACAAATTGACTTGCCTGCTCCGGAAGCGGTGTTTAGTTTGCGAAAACTGCGGGCGTTTCCGCTGCGTATTTTCCCGGACTCATGCAAAACAGGACGGAAATCGGCTATAATTCGAAGATCGAAGGGGATGTGGTCCACACGCGCCTGGACGCCGCCTTGAATTGGTTTCGCCTGAATTCGCTCTGGCCGATGCCCATGGGGCTGGCGTGCTGTGCCATTGAACTGATGGCGGCGGGGGCCAGCCGGTTTGACATCTCGCGGTTTGGCGCCGAGGTGATGCGATTCTCTCCGCGCCAGTCCGACGTCATGATTGTGGCGGGCACGGTGACCTACAAGATGGCGCTCGCGGTCCAACGGATTTACGAGCAGATGGCGGAGCCCAAATGGGTGATTGCCATGGGGGCCTGCGCTTCCACGGGGGGCATGTATCGCAGCTACGCCGTATTGCAGGGCGTCGATCACATCATACCCGTGGATGTTTACGTCGCCGGTTGCCCGCCGCGTCCGGAGGCGCTGCTGGACGCCTTGATCAAGCTGCAGGAAAAGGTGGGCCATGAGCCCGTTTCGGGCAGCCAACGGCAGGTTGCCTGACCCGCCGGACCCGATTCCACCCCGTACCGCATGTCGATGACTGCCCAGGAAACAGCCGTACAATTGACTTCCCGATTTGGCGATCTCTTGACCGCCCCGGTCGAATTCCGGGGCGAGGTGACATTGAAGGTCCTGGAGGCCGGTCAAATCCGGGAGGTGTGCGAATTCGCGCGCCAGCAACTCGGCTTGGATTATCTGGTGGACATCAGCAGCGTGGACAATTACGGCGATGACCCGCGGTTCACCGTGGTGTATGAGCTTTACAGCTACGAGCATGGCTGCCATGTGCGGCTCAAGACCGATGTTTCCGAGGAAGCCTGTGAACTCCCTTCCGTCAGCGGCATCTGGCGGACGGCCGACTGGCACGAGCGGGAGATCTACGACATGATGGGAATCCGGTTCTCCGGGCATCCGGATTTGCGGCGCATTCTGATGTGGGAAGGCTATCCCTATTTTCCGTTGCGCAAGGACTTCCCCCTGGCCGGCAAGTCCAGCGATGTCCCTGACGTGGCCTTTTCCAGGTCCGCCCCGATGGAAGGGGGCCCCTTTGTCACGGTGGCGGGTGGCAAGGACCGCATTGCCCGGGAACCCCGCGTCCGACTGCCCGAGGCCGACTCCCTGGCCATGAACGCAAGAGTCGAGCGAAGGGACGACATCCGGGACGCACATGGAAAGTCGGCGGGACCGGGACCCGTCGAGCCGAAACAGTGAACGGGAAACAAGCGATGGCAAGAACCGAGGACATGGAGATCGGGGAACCGGCGGCCAGGTATGCCGCGGCGGCGAAGGCGGGAAGTCCACCCACCCCGGACGACGACTTGGCGGACCTCGACGGCGACAAGATGGTGCTCAACATGGGCCCGTCGCATCCTGCCACTCATGGCGTGTTGCGGCTGGTGCTCGAGTTGGACGGCGAGATCATCAAGCGGGCCATGCCGGACGTGGGATATCTCCATCGCGGAGATGAAAAGATCGCCGAGAACATGACCTACACCCAGTTCATTCCCTACACGGACCGGCTCGATTACCTGGCGCCGCTCGCGAACAACGTCGCCTACGCGCTCGCCGTTGAGAAACTGATGGGCATCCAGGACAAGCTGCCCCCGCGGTGCCAGT
Source organism: Candidatus Methylomirabilota bacterium (assembly GCA_035544555.1). GTDB lineage: Bacteria > Verrucomicrobiota > Verrucomicrobiia > Limisphaerales > DATKEE01 > DATKEE01. The sequence goes on along the minus strand of DATKEE010000549.1, from coordinate 6,490 downwards.
ATATCCGGGTCATCTGCTGCGAACTCGCGAGGATTTCGGCCCATCTGCTCGGAATCGGCGCCTACGCCATGGATGTCGGGGCCATGACGGTGTTTTTGCACACCTTCACCGAGCGGGAGAAGATCTACAATTTGATCGAGGCCCTCACCGGCGCGCGCTTCACCACCACCTACACCCGCATCGGCGGCCTGTCGCGGGATCTCCCCGCCGGCTGGACGGATCAGTGCCGGAAGTTCCTCGATGATGTCATGGTGAATTTCGCCGAGACCGAGAAGTTGCTGACCCGGAACCGAATTTTTGTGGATCGCACCCGGGACATTGGAGTGATTCCCCGGGACGCCGCCATCAGCCACGGATTGAGCGGGCCCAACCTCCGGGCCAGCGGCGTGGATCATGATCTGCGGAAGGCGCATCCCTATCTGGTTTACCGGGATCTCGAATTTGAAGTTCCCGTGGGCACCGCGGGAGACTGTTACGACCGGTATCTCGTGAGACTGGAGGAGATGCGGCAGAGCGTGAAGATTCTTCGGCAATGTTTGGACCGCCTGCCGGACGGCCCCATCAGCATCGACGACGGCAAGACGGTCCTGCCCTCGAAGAAAAAAGTGCTGACCAGCATGGAGGAACTGATTCATCAGTTCATCCTGGTCACCCAGGGAGTGGATGCTCCGCCGGGGGAAATCTACTTCGGCGCCGAGAATCCCAAGGGGGAACTGGGCTTTTATATCAACAGCCGCGGAGGCGGCACGCCGCACCGGCTGAAGATCCGGGCGCCGTCCTTCGTGAACCTTGGCATCCTGCCGCATCTGCTGCCGGGCCACATGATCAGCGACGTCGTCGCCATCCTGGGTTCGCTCGATTTCGTCATGGGGGAGTGCGACCGATGAGCCTGAACCTGCCCGCCGAACTTGAGGCCCGGATCGACGAGTTGATCTCACGTTATCCGCAGAAGCGCAGCGCGTCCCTGATGGTGCTCCACGAATTGCAGGAACATTTCGGGTTTCTATCCAGGAACGCGGTGGAGTGGACGGCGGCGAAGCTGGAGTTGCGGCCGATCAACATCCACGAACTGGTGACCTTCTACCCGATGTTCAATCGCGAACCGGTGGGAAAGTATCACCTGAAGGTCTGCCGCACGCTCAGTTGCGCGCTGGGGGGGGCTCACGAGCTGCGCGGGCATCTGTGCCGGAAGCTGGGGTTGGACGCCGAGGCCGAAGGAAAGCTGACCACGAAGGACGGCCGGTTCACCGTCGAGTTTGTCGAGTGCCTGGCCAGTTGCGGAACGGCGCCGGTGATGATGTGCAACGAGGACTTTTACGAAGGCGTCTCCGCCGGGAAGGCGGACGAGATTCTGGAGAAGTGCCCATGAGAACCTGGCTGCCGGACATGGATTCGAACCATGACAAGCAGATTCAGAGTCTGCTGTGCTACCGTTACACCATCCGGCAATCGGCCCCCCAAACTACAATCCCGGATTTGAGAGTCAAGAACGCACGCTGGTGATATGCCTCAGGAACACCGCCTCATCCTCAAACACGCCGATCAACCGGGGTACTCGATCGATATCGACTGCTACCTGAAGCATGGCGGTTATGAAACCCTGAAACAGGCGCTGTCACTTCCACCCAGGACCCTCCCGGACGGAACGCAACTCTCCGCCCAGGAACAAATCCGGGACGAGGTCAAGGCCTCCGGATTGCGCGGTCGCGGCGGCGCCGGATTCTCCTGCGGCCTGAAGTGGTCGTTCGTGGACCGGAAAAGCGGCAAGCCGGTCTATCTGATCTGCAACGCCGACGAATCCGAACCGGGCACGTTCAAGGACCGCCAGATCATTTACAAGGATCCGCATCAGCTCCTCGAGGGCATGATCATCGCCTGCTTCGCGAACGACGTTCACCTGGCCTACATCTACATTCGCGGCGAGTTCACCGAAGGGGCGAGGATTCTCAACCGCGCGCTGGAGGAGGCTCGGGGGAGGAATCTTCTGGGGAAAGACATCCTCGGCGCCGGTTATGATCTGGAGATCCATGTCCATCGGGGCGCCGGCGCCTACATCTGCGGCGAGGAGACCGGGTTGATCGAGTCCCTGGAGGGCAAGCGGCCTTATCCGCGCATCAAGCCTCCCTATTTCCCCGCCGTCCTGGGTCTTTACATGTGCCCGACCCTCGTGAACAACGTGGAGACGCTCTGCGGTGTGAAGCACGTCATGGCATTGGGCGGCGCCGGGTTCGCGAAACTGGGCACCCCGAACAACACCGGCACCCGCATCGTGTGCCTCAGCGGCCACGTGCGCAAACCGGGGTATTACGAGGTCGAGGTCGGCAAGGTGACCCTCGGCGAACTCATTCACGATCCGGCGTTCGGCGGTGGCCTCCATGAGGGACGCTCGCTCAAGGCCGTGATCCCCGGAGGTTCGTCCGCCAAGGTGTTCAAGGCCGGCGAGAAATTCCAGTTGAAGAAGAAGGGTTCCGACGGCGTGGAGACCGTGAAGGAAACGGACCTGCTCGATCTGCCTTACGATTTTGACTCGCTCATCGCCGCAGGCAGCATGTCCGGCTCGGGCGCCATCATCGTCATGGACGACTCGACGGACATCGTCGGCGCCCTGGCCAACATCAGTGAGTTTTACGCCCACGAAAGCTGCGGACAATGCACCCCGTGCCGCGAGGGTTCCCTCTGGATGAGCAAGGTGCTGCACCGCCTGACGCATGGCAACGGCCGCAGAGTGGACGCCGACCACCTGATCCGCATCGCGGACAACATTCCCGGTGGCCGGACCATCTGCGCCTTTGGGGAGGCCTGTTCCTGGCCGGTTCAGAGTTTTGTCGGGAAGTTCAAGGACGAGTTCGAGGCGCGCGGCGCCGCCGACGAACAGAAGCGCGCGGCCTCCGGCGCCGGCCCGACCCGGGACCTGAAGATCGCGGCCAGTCCGCGGGATTGATCCCGCGCCTGTCACCACCACTCAATCGCATGTCGAACGCAGTCCACAAGCAAAGCCAGCCACCGGCCGTCGAAACCGTAAAGGTGAAGATTGACGGCCGCGAGGTGGACGTCCCCCGGACCATGCCGGATCCGATGACCGGCCGGCCGATTCCAACCACCATGATCCAGGCTTGCGCGCTGGTGAAGGTGGATGTTCCCCACTATTGCTATCATCCCAGACTCCCGGTGGCGGGGAACTGCCGCATGTGCCTGGTCGAGTTCGGCACCCCGGCGCTGGGCCCGGACCGCAAACCGATCCTCAATCCCGACGGCTCTTCAAAGATCAACAAATCACCGCGTCCCGCGATTGCCTGCGCCACGCCGGTGTCACCGAACATGGAGATCTATACCAACACGCCCGGCGTCCGGCAGATGCGGGAAGGCGTGCTCGAGTTTCTCCTCATCAATCATCCGCTGGATTGCCCCATCTGTGACCAGGCGGGCGAGTGCAAGCTGCAGGAGTATTCCGTCGATTACGGCCAGTCTCGGAGCCGGTTTGTCGAGACCAAGGTTCACAAGCCCAAGCAGGTGGATTTGGGTCCGCGCATCATGCTCGATGCCGAGCGTTGCATCCTCTGTTCACGGTGCGTGCGGTTTACGCGCGACATCGCCGGCGACGACGCGCTCGGCTTCGCCGACCGTGGCTCCCACAGCACCCTGACGAATTATACCGGGCGCCCGTTCAACAACAATTACACCTTGAACACGGTCGATATCTGCCCGGTGGGGGCGCTCACCTCGAAGGATTTCCGGTTCCAGATGCGGGTGTGGTTTTTGAAGGAGACGAAGAGCCTCTGCACCAGTTGCGGCACCGGCTGTAACATCATCATGGGCACCCGCAACCGACGGGTCTATCGCTATGAACCGCGCGACAACGACGCCGTCAACGCGTCCTGGATGTGCGATGCCGGCCGGCTCAATTACAAATGGATCCAGCGCGGAGACCGCCTTGACAAGGTGCTGTTCCGCGGCCGGCCCGCGGGATGGTCGGAGGCTCTCCGTGAGATCGGCGAACGACTGCGCCGGGCGCCGGAACGGTCGGTGGCGTTCGTGGCCTCGGCGCGGCAGACGAACGAGGAGCTGTACCTGATCAAGAAACTGGCGGAGCGGTCGGGCGCGCTGACCGATTCCGTGCCCCGGACAGGCGAGCCCGACAAGCTGCTGGTCAGCGCCGACCGCAATCCGAATTCGACCGGCGCGCGACTGATTGGAATAGGTGGTTCGCCCCAGGGCAGCAAGCTGTCGAAGATCGCCGAAGGCATTCGCGAGGGAACGATCAAGAGCCTTGTCGTGTTCGGCGAGGACGTGACGAAGCACGGCATTGACGCGGGCCTGCTCGACCGCCTGGAAACCCTGATCGTGAGCGACATCCTGCCCAATGCGACGACGGCAAAGGCGCACGTGCTTCTGCCCGGCTGCGCCCACGCGGAGAAGCGCGGGAGTTTCACGAATGTGAAGGGCCGGGTGCAGAAGTTCATGCAGGCCATTGAGCCGCCGGGCGACGCGCGGCCTGAGTGGGAATTCCTGCACGAATGGGTGCGCGACGTGACCGGCCGGAACGGATTCGCGAGCATCGAGGGATTGTTCAATCAGATGGCGCGGGAGGTGCCCGCGTTCAACGGACTGACCTGGGCGGGGTTGGGCGACCACGGTGTGACGGTTGACCTCTGATCATCGGGACATGGACTGGCAATTCATTTTCATCAACCTGCTGAAGATCGTCTGCGTGGTGATGCCGCTGCTGACCCTGGTCGCGTACGCCGTGCTCGCGGAGCGGAAGGTGTCGGCCTTCATCCAGGATCGGGTGGGGCCGAACCGTGTGGCGCTGCCGCTGATCAGCCGGATTCCTGTGCTGGGGCCGTTCCTGACGCGACTGGGCATCTGGCAGCCTTTAGCCGATGGCATGAAGGCATTGTTGAAGGAGGACTTCACGCCGTCCCACGTGCGGAAGATTTATTTCTGGCTCGCGCCCGCGCTCACGTTGATTCCGGCCTTTCTGGTGATCGCCGTCATTCCCTTCGGCTCGCAACTGGGCGCGGAGAAGATGGTCATCGCGGACCTGAACATCGGGATTCTCTACACGTTCGCGATTGTTTCGCTGGGTGTTTACGGGATTGTGCTGGCGGGATACGCGTCCAACTCGAAGTATCCGTTTCTGGGCGGCATCCGTTCGAGCGCCCAGATGATCTCCTACGAGATTTCGATGGGCATGTCGGTGATCCCGGTGTTTCTGCTGGTGGGCGACCTCAACCTCAGCGAGGTCATCCGGTATCAGGCCACGCATGGCTGGCTGGTGATTTACGCGCCGCTGTCCTTTCTGATCTTCCTGGTGGCCGGGTTCGCGGAGACCAACCGGCTGCCTTTCGACATGCCGGAGTCGGAGACCGAGCTGGTGGCGGGCTACAACACAGAGTACGGATCGATGCGTTTCGCGCTCTTCTTCATGGGGGAGTACGCGAACATGTTCGCGGTCTCGGCACTCATGGTGACGCTGTTCCTGGGCGGCTGGACCCTGCCGTTCGGGGGAATGGACGCGCCGGCGGAGAGCTGGTGGCTGGGCTGGCTTCACATCGGCGTGTTCGTGGCCAAGATGCTTGTGTTCATGCTGATCTTCATCTGGGTGCGCTGGATGTTGCCGCGGTTCCGGTATGATCAATTGATGGACCTGGGCTGGCGGCGGTTCATTCCGCTGGCGCTGCTGAACATTGTGGCCTACGCGTTCGGGATGTGGCTGCTGGCTTGAGCGGGCGGGTTTGAACCCGACGCCGCGGGGGCGGTGGAACGCCCGGGCACGACTTGTAACAGACGAATTTGCGACAGTGATGATTGTCAAACGCGGAAAACTCAACTGGTGGGAGCGCCTCTATCTCCCCGCGATCTGGAGCGGGTTGAAGGTGACGGCGCGGCATTTTTTCCGGAAGCCGCTGACGATGCGGTATCCGGAGGAAAAGTGGACCGTGCCAGAAGGGTACCGCGGGGCGCCGTATCTGGTGAAGGATCCGGAAGGCCGGACCAAATGTGTCTCCTGTCAGCTCTGTGAATTCATCTGCCCGCCGCGCGCGATCCGCATTGTTCCGCCCGGCCCGGAGTTGGATCCGGAGGCCGCGAATGTCGAGAAGCTGCCGAAGGAATTCGAGATCGACATGCTTCGTTGCATCTTCTGCGGCTACTGCCAGGAGGTGTGTCCGGAGGAGGCGATCTTCCTGATGAAGGATTACTCGCTCACGGGCTGCACGCGCGAGGAGATGAAGTACGACAAGGAAAAGCTTCTCGCCCTGGGCGGCACGCGCGAGGACAGGATCTGGAAATGGAAACGGAAGGCCGAGGAGGCCAGGGAACAGGGGGTCTCGCGCTAATCTCCGGGAAATTCAGCGATGGTTCAGGATATTCTATTCTATCTCTTTGCGGTGTTGACGCTGGGGTGCGGTCTCCTGGTGGTGGCCAATCCCTTCAGCCGCAATCCGGTCACGAGCGCGATGTTCCTCGTGCTGACCATCGTGTCCATGGC
>DATKEE010000548.1:0-10185 GCA_035544555.1 Candidatus Methylomirabilota bacterium | reverse complement strand
TCTTTGCCGGACGGGTGATCCGCGAGAGCGTGATGCAAAATCCGACGTTGGTGCTGTTGACCGACCGCAACGATCTCGACGACCAGCTATTCGGCCAGTTCCAACGCTGCGCGGACATCCTCGGCCAGACGCCCGTGCAGGCCGCGAATCGCGAGAAGCTGCGCGAGTTGCTGGCTGTGGCGAGCGGCGGCGTGGTTTTTACCACGATCCAGAAGTTTCTCCCTGAGAAGGGCGAGAAAATGCCCGGCCTGAGCGAGCGGCGGAACATCATCGTCATCGCCGACGAAGCGCACCGCAGCCAATACGACCTCATCGACGGCCTCGCCCGGCACATGCGCGACGCGCTGCCGAACGCGTCCTTCATCGGCTTCACCGGCACGCCCATCGAGAAGGCGGATGCGAACACGCGAGCCATCTTTGGCGACTACATCAGCATCTACGACATCCAACGCGCCGTCGCGGACAAAGCGACGGTGCCGATTTATTACGAGAGCCGCATTTCCAAGCTGGCATTGAACGCCAGCGAGTTGCCAAAGCTCGACGCGGAGTTTGAGGAAATTACCGAAGGCGAGGAGCTGACAAAAAAGGAGAAGCTGAAGACCAAGTGGGCCGCGCTGGAGGCGCTGGTGGGTGATCCCAAACGGATCGCGCTCATCGCCGCCGACCTGGTGGCGCATTTTGAGAAGCGCGTGGAGGCGATGGACGGCAAGGCGATGATCGTCACCATGAGCCGCCGCATCGCCGTGGACCTCTACAATGCGCTCATCGCGCTGCGCCCCGATTGGGCCAGCGAGAAGGACGACGCCGCCGAAGCCGAGAAAGGCAAAGCCTGCGTGGTGAAAGTGGTGATGACCGGCAGCGCCGACGACGGCCCCGACTGGCAGCCGCACATCCGCAACAAGGACAAGCGCCGCAAGCTGGCGAACCGCTTCAAGGACAGCAAAGACCCCTTCCGCATCGTGATCGTGCGCGACATGTGGCTCACCGGCTTCGACGCGCCCTGCCTGCACACCATGTATGCCGACAAGCCGATGCAAGGGCACGGCCTCATGCAGGCCATCGCCCGCGTGAACCGCGTCTTCCGCGACAAACCGGGCGGTCTGGTGGTCGATTACCTCGGCCTCGCCGACCAACTCAAGCACGCTCTCGCCAACTACACCGAAAGCGGCGGGCAAGGCGACCCGACCTACGACACCAAACAGGCCATTGCCGTGATGCTGGAGAAGCACGGCATCGCCTGCGACATGTTGAACGGTTTCAAGTGGGACAAATGGATGACCGGCAAACCCGCCGAACGCCTTGGTCTCATCCCCGCCGGGCAGGAACACATCCTCGAACAGGAAGACGGCAAGAAACGCTGGGTGCAGGTCGTGACGGAACTCTCCCGCGCATTCGCCCTCTGCGCCGCCAGCGACGAGGCGACGGACATCCGCGACGACGTGAGCTATTTCCAGGCGCTCCAGTCCGCGCTGAACAAGCAGAGCAGTCGGAATGGTAAGACGCCCGAGCAGATCGACGCCGCCGTGCGCCAGCTCGTGAGCAAAGCCATCACCACCGAGGGCCAGGTGATTGACGTCTTCACCGCCGCCGGTTTGCCCAAGCCTGACATCAGCATCCTGAGCGACCAATTCCTCGCCGAAGTGCGCGGCCTGAAGCACAAGAACGTCGCCGCCGAGTTGCTGGAGAAGTTGCTCAAGGACGAACTCAAGGTGCGATCAAAGCGCAACCTCGTGCAGAGCCAGCTTTTCAGCGAGAAGCTCAAGAAGACCCTCAACGCCTACCACAACCGCGCCATCGCCACGCAGGAAGTCATCGAGGAACTCATCAAGCTGGCCAAGGAACTCGACGCCGCCAGCAAACGCGGCCAGGACCTTGGCCTCACCGACGACGAAGTCGCCTTCTACGACGCCCTGGCCGCGAATGAATCCGCCGTGAAGGCGATGGGCGACGACAAGCTGAAGGTCATCGCCGCCGAGCTCATCACCCAGGTCCGCAAGAGCGTGACCATCGACTGGACCCTGCGCGAAAGTGCCCGCGCCAAGATCAAAGTCATGGTGAAGCGCATTCTCAACAAATACGGCTACCCGCCCGACTTGCAGGAGGAAGCCGTGAAGACGGTGCTGATGCAGGCGGAACTGCTCTGTGCGGATTGGGTGGGCTCTCAAGCAAACGGCTATGCCTTGTCGCCGGGATCGCCAAGCCGGCGGAGATAATCGAATGGATAAAGCCCCGTGGAATGGCCATCGCCCCAGACCGGCTGGAGGGCGTAACCCCCGACATTTGCGATCCCCCGGAGTTCAAAGGCATTTAGCGCCAGGGGAGTGTCGGGGTTCTTGTGCAGATTGCCCATCACGTCCACCTCGCCTTTGCAGCCCGCGCAGGGGCAGGCCCGGCGCAGGATCCCCAATTGAATGTAGCTCTCCCTGCCATCCTCCCACTTGATCGCCAGCTCATCGCCTATGGTCTGTATGTCGATCGGTCGCATACGGGCAGCCTAATCCCCGGGGAATCAACGGACACGTTTTTTGTCCGTACGGACAAAGAAGGTGTCCGGAAGCACCCCCCGCGAGAAGAACTGCCTCCTCCCGGCAGGGGCGCATTGCCGCGCTGCCTTGACTTTCCGTCACCCGTGCGCCTTCAGCAAAACCGGGAAGACTTCGCCTTTAGTCGATGGAAGAAAGAGGAAGGAAGCACCGCCTCCCAGCCTACGATTTCGCGCTCAGAAGCCCGTGGTATAGTTGAGTCTAACTTTATTTCTTGACCAAAACATTGATTGGTCTATCTTCACGCGCCAGTTGGATACCGGTGCCGTTGCCGACCCCAGTCGGCGCGGCTCGTTTCCCGATGAAACCGACTTTAAAAACAACTGAAACTCATTTCATGGCCATGATACCTCGAATCCTTTCCTGCTCCCTTCTGACGGCGCTCTTCCCGTTGTTCCCGGCGCTCACCGCCAACGCCGCCCCGATCAAAGTCGCCACCACCACCACCATGGTGTCGGACCTCGTCCGAAACGTGGGCGGGGACCGGGTCGTCGTCGATGGCCTGATGGGCCCGGGCGTGGATCCGCATCTGTACAAACCCGCCGCCACGGACGTCGTCAAGTTGAGCGGCGCAACGGTCATCTTCTACTCGGGACTGATGCTCGAAGGACGCATGGCGGACCTCTTCGCCCGCATGGGCCGCCAGGGCAAAAAGGTCTATGCGGTGACCGAATCCATCCCACGCGAGAAACTGCTCGAACCGGAGGCCTTCGAAGGACACTGGGATCCCCACGTCTGGGGAGATCCCATGCTCTGGTCTCTCTGCATCGAGACGGTTGTGAACGGATTGAGTGATGCCGACCCGGAGGGCAGGGCGCACTACGCCAAACGCGGGGAGGCATTCAAGGAGGAACTCCGCGAGTTGCACGAATGGGCGCTCGACCGCGTCGCCGGAATCCCCAAGGACCAGCGCATCCTCATCACAAGCCATGACGCCTTCAATTACTTCGGCAATGCCTATGGCTTTCGGGTCGTCGGCTTGCAGGGCATCTCCACCGTCGGCGAGGCCGGCGGTGCCGACATGGTGAAGATGGTGGATTTCATCCGGCAGCACGGCGTGAAGGCGGTGTTCGTGGAGAGCAGCGTCCCGCCCGCCGCCATGCATCGCATCCGCGACGACGCCGGTGTCCGGATCGGCGGGGAACTGTTCTCCGACGCGATGGGTGCGCCCGGTCACATGGAAACCGCGGCGGGCGAGACCTACGACGCCGGCACCTACACCGGCATGATCAAGCACAACGTCAACACCATCGTCGAGGCGCTGAAATAACCGCGGCCGTCTCCCCCGTTTCCCACTCCGACAAAACTCCAATTTCATTCACCAACCCACATTGAGAACCTTCATTCCTGCCCTGCTGTTGACCGGCTTTCTTGCGATCCAACCCGCTTTCTCCGCTGAACCGGATCCCGCCGACAAGTGGCAATATCACCTGCTGAATCCCACCCCGCGCGAATTCATGCGCGACCTGAGCGCCGATCGTCCTGACTTCACGGAAAGCCCATACACGGTCGATGCCGGGCATTTCCAGATCGAGGCCGATCTCTTCAACTACACGAGGGACCGCGACCGCGGCGGCTCCCGGGACGTGAAGTTCGAGTCCTTCACCGTCGGCTCGCTGAATCTCAAGGCCGGCCTGTTGAACAACGTTGATCTCCAATTCATCGTGGACAGCTACGTGCATGAACGCGTCGAGGATCGCGTGGCCTCGACGCGGGACAGCGCGTCGGGATTCGGCGATGTCCAGACGAGATTAAAAATCAATCTCTGGGGAAATGACGAAGGCACGACCGCGTTCGGCATCATGCCGTTCGTCAAGTTCCCAACCGCCGGCAGTGGACTCGGTAACGATTCCGTGGAAGGCGGCCTCATTCTGCCTTTCGCCGTCGGACTTCCGGCCGGCTGGGACCTCGGCGTCATGGCTGAATTTGATTTCCTGCGTGACGAAAGCGGTTCCGGCTACCACACGGAGTTTGTCCAGACCGTGGCGACCGGGCGAGATATCGCGGGCAACCTGGGCGGATACATCGAGTTCATCAGCATCGTCGGCAGCCAATCGGACTCCGACTGGCGCGCACTGGCCGGTCTGGGATTGGTTTATGGATGGACAGAGAACCTCGTGCTGGACGCCGGGGTCAACATCGGCCTGACCGACGCGGCGGATGACGTGAATCCGTTCGTCGGCGTCACCTATCGCCATTGACACCAGTCCTCTCCATGAAACAACGAGTATGGATTGAGTTTCAAAGCACGCGCGCACACGCGCGGCGCTTGCGAAATCGCCGCGCGAGCGGCAGGCTGTCGGTTGCGTGATTCCTCCATCCCTCCCATGGATACGAAGCGAATGACATCGGACGGACCGCCTGAATCCCACGAGCGGTTCCCAGAATCAACCTCCACGCCGCATGACGCGTCGCGGCAATCCGCGTCATCATCCCCATCGGATGTGCCGGTCGAGATTCATGATCTCACGGTGGCCTACCACAGGAAGCCGGTGCTGTGGGGCATCGATCTGGTGGTGCCGAAGGGCAGACTGGTGGGCATTGTCGGCCCCAACGGGGCGGGCAAGTCCACCTTGATCAAGGCAATGATGGGGCTGCTGCCATTGAGCAGCGGCTGGGTAAAATTGTTCGGCGAGCATTCGCGACGAAATCTCAAGCGGGTCGGTTACGTGCCCCAGCGCGAGTCGGTCGATTGGGACTTTCCGGTCAATGTCATGGACGTGGTGCTCATGGGGCGTTACGGACATCTGGGAATGATGCGCCGGCCCACGCGCAAGGACCGTGACATCGCGCGCGAAAGTCTGGACAAGGTGAAGATGCTCCCCTACGCGAACCGGCAGATCTCCAACTTGAGCGGAGGTCAACAGCAACGGGTGTTTCTCGCCCGGGCGCTCGCGCAGGAAAGCGACCTGTATTTCATGGACGAGCCGTTCTCCGGGGTGGACGCGGCCACCGAGGCGGCGATTGTGACCCTGCTGCACGAATTGCGCGACCGCGGCAAAACCCTCCTGGTCGTCCATCATGACCTGCCGACCGCGAGGAACTATTTTGACATGCTCCTGCTCCTGAACATGCGGGTGGTGGCCTTTGGTCCCACCTCGGAGGTCTTCACCCAGGAACTGCTGCAACGCACCTACGGCGGACGACTGACCATCCTGTCCGAAGTGGCCGAGGCCGTCCGCACCCGGACGTGAGATCGGCCGGAACATTCCTGATGAACGCATCGTCTCCAGCCTGCCGGCAAAACGGCTCATGCCTTCACCCGCTTCAGTGGTTGAGAGCGAGTCAGAGCGCCGCCCTCCTGGCAGGAGTGCTCCTGCTGCTGCTTGGCGCGGCGATGCCGGCGGAGGCGGCGAAGATCGGCGAACTGACCGAGACCGACGTTTTCGAACAGGCCATTCGCTTTTTCAGCATGAAGGATCCCACCGCGCGCTACGCGCTGAGCGGAGCCGTGTTGCTGGGGATTTCGTGCGGCCTTTTGGGCAGCTTCATCGTGGTGCGCAGGATGGCCTTGCTAGGCGACGCGCTCTCGCACGCGGTGCTGCCCGGCGTGGCCATGGGCTGGCTCTGGCATCAAACCAAGGATCCTGTCGCCATCTTCGTCGGTGCCACCATCTTCGGGCTGCTGGGAACTTTCGTGGTCAGCCTGATCAAGCAGACCACCAAGTTAAAGGAGGACGCGGCCCTGGGAATGGTGCTGGCCGGGTTTTATGCCGTGGGCATCTGCCTCGTGACCATGATTCAACGCCTCCCTCAGGGCAACAAGGCCGGCGTGGACAAGTTCCTGTTCGGCCAGGCCTCGGCAATGGGTCCGGACGATATCAAACTCATGGCCGTCGTCACCCTCATCGCCGTGGTCGTCCTGTTCCTCTTTTACAAGGAATTTCTCGCCATCAGCTTCGACCAGGCATTCGCGCATGTCTCCGGATTCCCGACGCGTCTCCTGCATTACAGCATGATGCTCCTGCTGGCGTTCTCCGTGGTCATCGCATTGCAGGCGGTCGGGGTGGTGCTGGTGTCCGCGATGCTCATCACACCGGCGGCGGCGGCCTATCTGTTGACGGATCGGTTGCACCGGATGTTATGGCTGGCGACGCTCTTCGGCATGGTCTCGGGAGCATTGGGGGCCTTTATCTCGTTTCTCCAGACGAGCCTGCCCACCGGCCCGTTCATGGTGCTGGCCGCGAGCCTGGTGTTCGGCTGCGCGTTCCTGTTCGCGCCGCGCCATGGAGTGGTGGTCCGCTGGGTGCGCCGCCGGTCCCGCGCCCGGCGCGTACAGCGTGAGAACACCCTGAAAGCCATCTATCACGTCCTCGAAGATCGTGATTTTTTCGGAGAAGGCGTCTCCCTCAACGAATTGGCGGAACGCCGGCGTGAAACGGTCGAGGATGCCTCTCAACTCGCCACCCGGCTCGTCCGGCACGGCCTGGCCACCTTGCACGAGGATGGCGATCTGATCCTGCTGACTCCGGAAGGTATGCAACGCGCGTCCGCCATTGTCCGCAATCACCGGTTGTGGGAACTCTATCTCACCAACGCCGCCAGCATCGCCGCGGATCATGTCCATGAGGACGCGGAAAAGATCGAGCACGTCCTGGGGGAGGAAACGGTCCGGAAGCTGGAACGCCGGCTGGCTTTCGCGACGCGGGATCCCCACGGCCGCGCGATTCCCAGCACGGCGGATATTCAGAAGATCTCCAAGGGCGGTTCGAGTCCGGAGGAAGTCACCGGCTACGGGAGGCGCCCATGAGCGGCTTCATTCCCCCATTCGACTGGCATGCCGTGGTGGTGTCGCCCTGGACCGAGAACATGGCGCAATACGGCTGGATCGTGGCGATGGGATTCCTGGTGACCCTGGCCTGCGGGCTGGTGGGGAATTATCTGATCTTCCGCCGCATGGCCCTCGTGGGGGATGCCATCAGTCACAGCGTCCTGCCCGGTCTGGCCATCGCCTTCCTCGTCGCCTATCACGCCGGTTCTTCGGGATTGTGGGGCACGCCTCCCGACGCCGCCGACGGAGCGCATCACGACTACCGCAGCCCGCTGTTGATGTTTCTGGGAGCGCTTGTGGCGGGCTTAGGCACGACGGTGTTGATCGAGTTGATTCACAAAAAGTCGCGCGTGAAACAGGACGCGGCCATCGGCATCACCTTTTCGAGCCTGTTCGCCATCGGTGTGATTCTGATCACCGTGTTTGCCGACGAGGTGGATCTGGACGCCGACTGCGTGCTGTATGGCGAGATCACCTTTGTCAGCATGGAACCGCGGGTCCGGCTTGGTGAGCTGAGTCTGGGTCCGCCCTCGGTGCTGAGGATGGGGGTGGTGACGATGTTGACCGTCCTGTTCATCCTCCTGTTTTACAAGGAACTGCTCGTCAGTTCGTTTGACCCCGGGCTGTCGCGGTCCATGGGCATCAATCCCACGTTCATGCACTATGCCCTCATGAGCTGGTTGTCGGTGGTGGTGGTCAGCGCCTTCGAATCGGTCGGCGCCATCCTCGTCGTCGCCATGCTGATATTGCCGGGGGCGACGGCCTCGTTGCTGACGGATCGCCTGCCCCGGATCTTTCTGCTGACCGTCCTGCACGCGGCGCTCAGCGCGCTGGCGGGGTTGCATCTGGCCATCTGGCTGAACTGCGCCGCGGCCGCGGCCATGGTGGTGATGGGCGCGGCATGGTTCGTCCTGGCGTGGGTGTTCAGTCCCGGCCAGGGATTGTTGCGACGCTGGTGGACACTTCGGACGCAACCACTGGCACCCCCGGCGTTGGAGACCGCGCAACCGCGTGAATGATCCGGACGCGGGGCATTTTTCCGGAAACCGGAAGGGGAGGAATCGGGCCTGTCCATGCGCGATCAGGATCTTCGCCCCGACTCTCGCGGTTCAGAGCAGTTCAATCACACGCCGCAATTCCGCATCGGTGTTGTAGTAATGAGGGGAAAGCCGCAGGTAGTGATTGCCGCCGCGATCCGCGCGGAGCGAGGCCACAATGCCCTCCTTGCGCAGTGTGGCGTGCAGTGCCGCCAGATCCGTCCCGTCGCGCGTGCAACTGAGAATGGCACCGGCGTTCGACTCGGCGCTGTCCGCCTGCAACACACTCCATCCCTTCGCCCGCAGCTCCGGAACCAGCAGGCTTCGTTTGCGGAGCAGTTCCTTCGCAATGTTCCCGACACCCAGTTCAAGCGTCAGTTCCAGGGCCGCGTGAAGCCCGGCCAATCCGAGCAGGTTGAACGTTCCCGCCTCATACCGCCGTGCGTCCGCACGCAAAACGATCTGCTCCTGGGCGACGAAGTCCGGACATCGCACATTGTGCCAGCCGTAGAGGGGCGGCCGCAGCCGGTCCTGCAACTCCTCCCGAACATAGAGAATCCCGGCGCCACAGGGGCCGAGCAGCCATTTGTGGCTGTCTGCCGCCAGAAAATCCACGTGCCCGACCGGAGTGGGAAACGCGCCCAGGGTCTGAATGGCATCGAGACAGAAGAGGATGTTGCGCTTTCGCAACTCGGCGCCGATGGCCTCCACTTCGATCCGGTAACCGGAGATGAAGTGACAGGAGGCGAGCGCGACGAGGCGTGTCTGTTCATCGACCTGCCCCAGGACGTCCACCGGCCGGATGCGCCCGAGTTCGCGAATGTTCAACAATCGCACCTCGACACCGGATCCGGCCAGGGCCATCCAGGGATAGACGTTGGAGGGATAGTCCTCGAAATAAATCACGATGTTGTCCGTCTTGCGAAAGCGAAGCCCGCTGGCAATCAGACTCAGGGCAAGCGAGGTGGGACCGACCAGGGCAATCTCACCGGGCCGGGCGCCCAGGAGACTGGCCGCGAGTTGTCGGGTCCTCGCGATGGTTGCCTCGGGAAACGCATGCTCCTGATCCTCGCGCGCGCAGTGCCCGGCATAACGTTGAACCGCCGCGGCCACCCGTTCCGGCAGTGGACAGACCCCCGCGTGCGCCAGATAGATCTGATCCGCCACAACGGGAAATTCCTTCCGTCGCAGGTCCTCGTCGGCCAGCAATTCAGCGAGTGTCATGGGCAAACCGTAGCCCGGGCACAACCGGGGTGGGGAGAAAAAATCGTCCGGACCCTAATTGCTGATCTGGTTGAAGTAGCCGCTCCAGAACTTGATCACCTGATACGCGATCATGATCACGACGCCGAGATAGATGAGAATCGGGACCCACACCGCAAGTGTCTTCATCCGGCGCGATCCCTCCTCCTGATAATAATGGTGCAACCGCCGCAGGGTGTCATCGATCTGGCCGGTGATCTCGCCCGTCGTGTAGAGGCTGGCGAAGGTCTCGGGAAACTCCGGGGAGGCGCTCACCAATTCGGCCGGAGTCAGACCCGCCTCGAGCCGCGGCCTCCATCCGATCACGGCTCGACGCAGGGCGGGCGAACCGCTGGCGGCGGCGGCCAGTTCCCAGGCCTGCACGAGCCGGACGCCGGCGTTGACCAGTGCCTCCAGGGCGATGGAGAGACGGCTCAACGCGATGTTCCGGCGCGCCCGGCCCAGGACCGGCACACGATGCAGCACCGTTTCAACGAGGCTGCGCCATCGTTCGCCCCAGCGTCCCTGGCCCGAGATCAGCAGCACGATCACCCCGCCATAGATCGGACCGAGCACGAGAAGCTTCTGGGTC
>DATKEE010000547.1:0-5483 GCA_035544555.1 Candidatus Methylomirabilota bacterium | reverse complement strand
GATCATCAAGCTCGGCATGGACACCAAATCGGTGATCGCCCGCTTTGAAGCCGAGCGGCAGGCGCTGGCGATGATGGACCATCCCAACATCGCGAAAGTGCTCGATGCCGGCGCAACGGAAACGGGCCGTCCATACGTCGTCATGGAACTGGTCCGCGGGATGAAGATCACCGATTTGGTGTCCATGCCGAGCTTGATGATCTTGAGCGCCACGCGGCGGCGGACGGGTTCCGCTTGTTCGGCCATATAGACGACGCCGCAACCGCCCTCGCCAATCTGCTGGAGCAATTTGTAGCGGCCGATGGAATCGCCGGGTTTCTCGACCACGACGCTGCCTGCCCCTGCGCGGCGCGCGGGCGGATCATCAAGGTAATCGCTGGTGTGGCCGGAGGCAGCCAGCAACTTCAGGACGCGCTGCCGCAGTTCCGCATCGGCACCGCACGCGGACTCCAGGTGGGCCGCCCGCTGCTCAGGCGGCAATTCGAGAGCGGTCTCAAAAATGGCCTGCTCGTGCTGGTGCGTCGGGTCCATTGAGGTGGTCACTGCTATCTACTATGACTAAGCGAAATTGGGGAGAAAAAAGGGCCACCAGAATTAAACCGCGGAATACACCGAACACGCGGAAGAAGAAATGGAAGGAATCGGTCTTCGCGCATTCGGCGTATTTTGCGGTTCGGGGTTGTTCCGAATCGATCCTTCGACCGGCGCATCGAATCACAGAGAGGAAAACCGCGGATGCACGCGGCCGAACACAGAAACGAGGGGTTTGGGGACTCCTGTCAACCATGGGCCACGACCCGGAATGGACAGTGACCCTGGGCCCGGAGACGGGGGACGGACAGGTCGAGCAGTTGCAGGCAAGGATGACCGAGCACAATCGCGAACTGGTTCGCGAGTAACCACGCGCAAAACTGTATCGTCGTCCGGATCGAGACTGATCCGGTGAAAGACCGGCCTATAGCGCTGAAATAGAATCCGCCCCCGGCGCGAACTTTTGCTTCCGCCGCCCCACTCTGGTACTCTCCGTCTCGCCGACGAAAACCAGCCTCGAAAATCACATGTCTTTTGACCGCGAACGGATGAAAGCGAAGGCGGCGGAACTCGCCGCGCAAGGCGTGTTCATCGGCACATCGTCATGGAAGTACGATGGGTGGTTCGGCCAGCTTTACACCCCGGCGCGATACGAATATCGAGGCAAGGTGGCGAAAACCCGGTTTGAGCGGGGCTGCTTGAGAGAATATGCGGAAGTCTTCAAGACCGTCTGCGTGGACGCGGCGTACTACACGTTTCCGAGCGAGAAGTATCTCGCGGGGTTGGTTGAACAGGTTCCGTCTGACTTCCAGTTCGGCTTCAAGGTGACAGACGAGATCACCGTAAGGAGATTTCCGAATCTGGCCCGATTCGGCATCAAAGCAGGCAAGCCCAATGAGAATTATCTGAATGCCGACTTGTTCAATCGCGCATTCCTGAAACCCTGCGAAGCCGTGCGCGCCAATGTCGGCGTTGTGATGTTCGAGTTCTCCCGGTTCTACGCCGGCGACTACGAGCACGGTCACGATTTCGTGAGCGACCTGGACGCGTTCCTGGGCAAACTGCCGAAAGGGTGGCCCTACGGGATCGAAGTGCGGAATCGGGCGTGGCTGCGAGAGGAATACTTTGGATGCCTTGCCAGGCACGGTGTCGCGCACGTATTCAATTCGTGGGATGCGATGCCGCCTGTGAGCGAACAGATGGCGATGCCGGGCAGCCGCACGAACCCGGAATTGGTTGCGGCGCGGTTTCTCCTAAAGCCCGGAAGGAAGTACGAAGCCGCAGTAAAGGCATTTCACCCGTACGACAAAACGAAGGAAGTGAACGAAGAAGCACGAAAGGCGGGCGCCGGGTTGATTGTGGAAGGAGAGCGCTGCGAGCCGCGGCGGAAGACGTACATTTATGTGAACAACCGGTTGGAGGGAAACGCACTGGAGACGATCACCGCGATGCTGGCGCCGGCCGACTGATTTCGCATTCCATGTTGTCGAGTGCGCCAAACGATCACCCGCCCTCTCCCCCACTGGGGGTGGGACGGGGTGAGGGGGAAGAACCATGGAATGATCCTGAAGTCTGGGAAATGATCGCCGGCGGCGGAGCGCGCGCGGTGCATCACATCGAATCGCCCGCCGCTCTCCCGTGCGGTTACGGGGACTCTTGGATCCGGATTCTTCGGTATTCCATCTGCCCGCGATCGCCCTCCAGTCCGATGGGACCCGTGTCGGGAACTTTCATCGCTTCTTCCAGGACCTCGCCATTGCAGAGGCAGTGGGCGACGCCGTCCTTCACGGTGACTTCGATTTCGTTCCAGTCGCCGGGCCGGTAGTTCTTGAGATTCTTGTAGGGCCCGGCGAGGAGGAAGTCGCGACATTGGAGCTGCCGGCCGCGGATGAAGACGCCGCTGTCGGCGTTGGGCGTGGCGCGGAATTCCAGTCGAAGAATGAAGTCCTTCGGAAAATCCCGCGTGGTGTAAAGCTGCTGGATTTTCCGGCCCTCGGGCGGCGTGGTGACGATCAGGCGTCCGTTTTTCGCGACGTAGCGATCCTTGGTGCTGCGCGTCCGGCCGTCGAAGCTGACGGGTTCCGTGACAATGGGCCAGGGCGGGGCGTTGGGATCCCGCGCGCGCCAGTTCCGCGCGGTTTCCTTGTCGGCGTCCGACGAGGGTCGGAAGCCCCAGCCGGTGAGATCGGTCCCATTGAAGAGGCTCACGAAGCCGGGCTCGGGTGTGAATTCGTAGGGCTCGGTCTCGAGATATCCGAGTGTGGCAAAAATGGGACGCAACGCTGCGGCCCATTTCGCGTAGCCGGCCCTGTTGGGATGCAGGAGATCGGGGAATTCGTCCGGGATGGCATCGCCATTGGCGTCCGCGAAGAGCGTCCAGGTTTCAATTAGCGTGATTCGCGGGTCCCCTTTCACGGCGGCCGCGTAGAGTTGGTTCAAGGACTTGATCTTGCCGGCCGGCCGGGATTTGGATGCGGAGCTGGGAAAGACCTGGCAGAGGATGACGGGCATGTCCGCATTGTGGCGTTTCAGTTCGGCGAGAATCAGTTCCAGGTTCGCCGCGATGGTTTCGGGTTCGGCTCCCTCTTCGAGATCGTTCGTGCCGATGAGGAGGACAACGGCCCTGGGGTCCAGCGCGAGGACGTCCTCTTTCAAGCGGATGAGGACGCCGCGTGAAGTATCGCCGCTGATGCCGCGGTTGGCGATCTTCATGCCGGGGAACGAGGCGCTGAAATCGTCGCCCCAACCCTGGGTGATGGAATCGCCGAGGAACACGACGGCGTTGCGGTCCTGTTCAATGCGCGCCGCCCACGAGGCACGGCGATTTCGCCAAAGCTGATGGAACCAGTCGTAGCGGCGAATCGGCCCGGCGCCGGGCAGTCCTTCGTCGGTGGCGGGGAGTTCGAAGCGCGCGTCGGGTTGGGTGGTGGCGGGTGTGTCCTGCGCTTGTGTCGTGGTTCCGGCGAGCATGAACAACAGGGCGAGGAGGAGGAGAAGGGTGGGGCGTGGGTTCATGAGGACTGCCATTGAACACGGCGCACTTCGTGGGTTTCCGCACTGACTCCCTTCCGCGTCTTCCAGCACACGGAAATGTATGGGATCACGATCAAGAGCAGGATGGAGAGGGGAGAGTTCTGTTGTTGTCATGGTTCCTGAGTCAATGGCGGTGAGGTTTATGAGAGGGCATCATCTCAAACCGGCGGCGGAAGGCAAGGGGCCGCTCCGCGGGGTTAAGAGCCTGTTTTAAAAATCGAAGGGGTGTGATTGGAAGTGGTAGAAGAGAGAGCGGTTGTCGAAGTATGGATGGGGGCCGCTATTCGGAGGTCCCGCCCAGGAACGGAAAGTCAGAGCGTCGTTACCTCCGCTGCTACGCGATGGAATCGGCGCGCCACCCGGAAACGAACCCCACAATTAATCACACCCGGGGTTAGGCGTCTGTATCCGGAGTCTTGGGCAACAAGAAGTAAAACGTCGCGCCTTCATCCACACCGCCTTCGGCCCAGATGCGTCCGCCGTGGCGGAGGATGACCCGCTGAACGATGGCCAGGCCGATTCCGGTGCCCTCGAATTCCGCCTCCGAATGGAGTCTTTGAAAGGCGCCGAACAGTTTGTTCACATAAGCCATGTCGAATCCGGCGCCGTTGTCGCGCACAAAGCAGACCGTTTCGCCCTCCTGTTCGGCCGCGCCCACTTCGATGCGCGACAGCGGGTGTTTCTGCGTGAATTTCCAGGCGTTGCGCAACAGGTTGTCCAGCGCGATCCGGAGCAGATTCAAATCGCCCCGCACGCGGAGATCCGGCGCAATCACACATTCGACTTCGCGGTGTGGGGAGGCCTGTTTCAACTCGTTCAGGATCCCGCGCGCGATTTCGCTCAGAGGAACGGTGGAATACCGGAGCTCCCGGCGATTGATGCGCGAAAGATTCAACAGGTCCTCGATCAACTGGCCCATATGGCCGGCGCTTTTGCTGATGATGTCGAGCAGGCGCCGGGTCTCGGGGGTCGCCAGGGATCCCAGTTCCGCGGACAGGATGCCGGTGTAACCCGCTATGTGCCGGAGCGGCGTGCGCAGATCATGCGACACGGAATAGCTGAACGCCTCGAGTTCCTTGTTGGCCGCGGCGAGTTCCCCGGTTCGTCTGGCCACACGCCGTTCCAGTTCGGCGTTGAGTTTCCGGACTTCTTCCTGCGCCTGTTTGCGTTCGGCGACCTCGGCTTCGAGCCGTTGGACGGTGCGCTGGATTTCCGAGTAGAGCGAGCCGTTTTCATAGATGCGTCCGACCTGGGCGCAGAGAATCTGGGCCAGCCCCTCGTCTTCCTCATTGAATCCCGAAGTGCCGAGCTTGTTGGTGAGGCAAAGCCATCCGTAAATCCGGTCCGGCGAGCTGATCGGCGCGGATAGGAACGAGTGGACGGGAGGGTGTTCGCCGGGGAGGCCGACAACTCGCGGGTCGCCGGGAAGCGCGTGGAGGCGGCACGGGTGCTGTTCCGAAAGCGCGTTCCCCGGCAGCGCCACACGGGGCAATGGCGAGTCGAGGCGAGCGGAGGTCTCCGGGTTCATGCCGCTGGTGAAGCGGTGATGCAGCATGCCGTTTTCCCTGTCGAGCAGGGCGACAGTGGCGTGTCTGGCGCCGACGATCTTGCGGGCCGCGCCGCAGAAACTCCCGAGCAATCGATGAGGATCGCGTTCGGAGGCGAATTGCAGGCCCAACTCAATCATCGCGTCGAGCCGCGGAGCCACCGTTTCCGCCTTCTGCGCCAGTTTTGTCAGCAGCAGACCCAGATGATTTCTCCTGAATTCCTCGATCGGTGGCGGAGTCACCGGGGTCTGAGGCATTCCCAGGACCTCATTGACGACCTGGAGGATTTTCTCGGGCTCGGCCGGTTTGGTGATCATGTGGGAGACGCCGCACTGGGTGGCGAGGGTGCGGGTTTCGGATTCCAGGTAGGTG
>DATKEE010000546.1:0-4725 GCA_035544555.1 Candidatus Methylomirabilota bacterium | reverse complement strand
GTGCCGGCCATGAAACTGTGCATCGCGCCGGTGAGTTTTCCGTCCGGGTTGAAGCGGATGATCGTTTCCCGGTCGAGGAAGTTGTTGCTCGGATCGCCGTCCACCAGGGTTCCCACCGTGCACATCACCAGGCCCTCGTCGCGGTCCGTGACAAACACCCACGCGTAGATGAGACTCACCGGCTGCTCCTCATTCTTCGGCCGGCGCTGCCGCAAGGGATCGATGCCCAGCGTGGACGGCAGGGTCACGCTCGTGGCGTATGTCGTGCGGACATAGGTTCGCTGGCCCAGCGGCGAGACCGGCGCGGTGACGATGCGTTCCGAGAATCCCTTCTGGTCGATGTTCGCCACGTCAAAGACCTCGAAGCCATCCGCGCCGTTGGCGGTGTAGAGATATTCGCCTCTCAGGGTCAGATCGAGGATTTCCCGGGCGTGATGATGGTAAGCCTCCTTCAATTCGCCTTTGTTTTCCCCAATGTGCCGCTTGAAATTGTCCGGGTAGGCCAGCTTGTGCAGATGGCTGCCGAGCGCGGCCTGCGGTTCGTCCCGCTCGGTCCAGACCACGCCATGGAGTCCGCCTTCGCCCGCCCCGACGTAGGCGTAACGCCCGAAGAAATTCACCGTGCCCGTGCCGAGGCCGAGCAACTGCGCCATCCACGCGTTGTTGTCGTTGTCCTTCGAGATGTGGCAGTCCGTGCAGTTCTTTGTCGTGCCCCGGCCGCTGGTCGTGTGGGGGAAATGCGGATTGAACGCCTGGCCGCTGTAGCCTTCGGCGCTGACGGTCTGTTGCTGCGAATACACCCACTCGCGATTGGCGTTTTGCGAGCCGACCACCACCGCGGACGATGAGCGCACGACCGCGAGCCGGTTGCTTTTCACCGTGCCGTCAACGCCAAGCTGGAAGACGTCGTCACGCACGACCTGCGGATTGTAGGACGAGAAGTTGCGCGTGGTGAGACCCTCGAACTTGTTCATGCCCACGAGTTGATTGGCCTTCATCGGCAGATGGCAGCCGAAACAGCTCGTCGCCCAGGACGAGTGGCAGACCTGGCAGGAGACGTTGGAGTTGTGGTGCGCCAGCAGCCGTTCGCAGTCCGACTCCGGCACGTCCCCCCACTCCGCTCCGTCCCTCCGCAGCGTCTTCGCGTGCGCCGACTTCGCGTTGTAGAGGGGGGACCCCGGGTCAATCGTATCGATTGTCTGCGGCACCTCCCATCGCGTGTCCGGCGTCATGATGGAGCGCTGGAACAAACGGTTCCCCTCCCAATGGAAGCGCGGCCCCCACGAGGTGTTGCTCTCGCGCAAATCGATTTGCCCGCCGTTGCCCGACGTGACCAGCGTGGGCCGCGCGCTGACCGTGCCGTGGCAGTCCACGCATTCGATGGTCGTCGCGGCGCGCGATTCGCCATGGAGCAGGCCGCTGCCGTGCACGTCGGTCTCAAAGTGGCAGTCGACGCAGTGCATCCCCTTCTCGAGATGCACGTCCTTGAGATGAATCGCCTTCGCGAATTTCATCGGGTCGTCGTGGGGAATGACGTTGTCATCCTCATCGAGCAAATCCCCATGGCGATCCTTCTTGAACACCGCGCGGAACACCCAGCCGTGGCCGTGATAGTCCGCAAATTGAGTGTGCTTCAATTCGGGATTCAACTCGGCGACCTTTTCCAGAAACTCCAGGTCGCCCCACAACCCGCGCGCCGCCGCGGCTTCGGGATTCTTGACAATCGAACGCACCAATTCCTCCTCCGTGGGATTCTTCTGCTCTTTCGGATACATGAATTCGCCGTCGCTTTCCTGGTCCCACCACGTGTAGCCGAGGTAGGGATTCACGAAGAGATTGCCCTGATGCATGTGACAGCTCATGCACTGGCTGGTGGGAATGGAGCGCGTGAACTGGTGCTTGATCGGGTGGCCCCGCTCGTCCTTGCGGATGGCCTTGTCCGCGCTGAAGCTCAAACCCTGGTGGCCGTATTTGGAATACCAGCCCGAGTGCGTGGGCGAACGGTCGTTCGCATAGACGACGTGGCACGCCGTGCAGCCGCTGGAACGATAGTCCCCCGGGTGATTGTTCGATCCCATGAAGTCCAGCAACGGATCGTGCAGCCGGGTCTTCTGCAAATTGAGGAACACCGGATCGATGCGATTGAGCGTGCCCATGCCGCGCTGCGAGAGGCGTCGCAACGGCCGACCGGGCGGCTCGAACGGATTGGGATTGCCAATCTCGACCGGCTTTTCCCCGCCGCGCTCGAAGATTCGCAACACATTGCCCGGCTGGCTCAACGCGAATCTCGGCAGCGGCTCGATGAACGGCAGGAGGCCGTGCTGTCGTGTCATTTCCAGGGTCACGGGCACCGGGCTTTCCAGACGCAACGGAACGCCGTCCAGCCCGTACGCCTGGCCAAAGCGATAATCCTTTTCAGGGAACGAGCCGTTGTTGTACAGCGCCGCGCCCCAGAGCATCGCGCCGTGACGCATCATGCTGTGACCCACGTTGTTCACAATCTCGCCATGACACAGGCCGCACGCCTGGTCCGCGACGCGCAGGTCGCCGGGATTCACGAACCGGATGAATTCCGCCGACTCGTGATTGAGCAGCACCGACGAGTCATTGGGATTGGCCGAGCTTTGCCAGAACACGGGGTTGCGCGGTTGCACGTGCGCGTGGCGCTGCGTGAGACCGGGCATGGCATTGCCGCCGTGGCAATCCGTGCAGCCAAGGACGACATTCGGGGACGCGTGCATCGGTTCCACCCCGGTGTGGCATTCAAGGCAACCGTGGCTCTTCCGGGCGGCCTCGGCCCGCGTTTGGTCAATCCAATTTCGCTCCGGCAATCGATGCGTCGCGTCACGCGGCAGATCCCTGGGAACGGAAATGGGGGGACCGAAGGCGGAGTTTTGCGCCAGGGCGGA
Source organism: Candidatus Methylomirabilota bacterium (assembly GCA_035544555.1). Taxonomy (GTDB): domain Bacteria; phylum Verrucomicrobiota; class Verrucomicrobiia; order Limisphaerales; family DATKEE01; genus DATKEE01. The sequence continues at coordinate 1,816 of DATKEE010000546.1, read as the reverse complement.
GAGCCCCATGACGCCGGGTGCCAGGACAAGGATTGCGCCGGCCATCCATGCTTTTGTGGCCGTCAGGAGGGGGTGAGTGCCGCGCATTCGCATGGTTCAGTAGGTGAGTGTGATGGCGAGGAGTCCGCTGTAAAGAAAATCATCCACCTGGCCGCGGCGGTCGGCTCGATCGAATGACGGCACCGGGTCGGTGCTGGTCCGGTAAATGTCCTTGAATCCGCGCCCCGGAATCAACGCGCCCAAACCGGCCGACACAATGATGTTGTCCGTCAGGAGCGGCCGGTACTGGAATCCAAGACTCAAATCCCAGCCGAGTTCGCGGTCCACCTCCGATGTGAGCAACGCCGTCTTGATCGGGTCGGTTTCAACGAAGCGAATGTAATTCGCGTTGAGAAAGGAGCGCAGTTTGGGCGTGAGTTCGAGTTCCGCCCCGGCGCCGAGGATGAACACACCCGGATTGACAAAGTTCGCCTGGCCCTGGGTTTTGCTCGAGCGCAGGTTGGGCACGAGACTGCCGCGTTGCTTCAGGTTCACCAGCGTGCCGCCCAGGTTGAAACCCTGCCGCGTCCAGTAGCTGAACGGGCCCCCCGTAAAGTTCGGATTGTCGAAAATCGTGTCGAATCCGGCCGCCGTGCCGTCCCGGGTGTCGCCATCCCCGGACGCGTGGAGGAACGACGTCTTGTATCGTATCCAATCCTGGTCGTAGGACAGTTCGATCGCGGCCATCCGCGCGTTGATGTCCACGGATCGTCCGGCGAGACCGTTCAGTTCATCATGGCCGAAGACCTGGTAGAACGCGTGCGAAAGGTTCAGGCGGCCGATGTGTCCGTCGCCCGCCCAGCCGAGGTAGTAGGCGTGGACATCATGGGGGCGGACGGTGCCGATGGGGGCCGGCCGGACGATGTTGCCGTTCCGGTCATAGTGCGTGCCGCCGTGGTCGAGGTTGGCGTGAAGGCTCCACTGCGCCGTGTACCCCTTCCACAGGAAATCCTGCCAGTAGAAATTCGCGATCATCACCTCCTGCTCCCGGTCCCGAAAGGTGTTCAATTCGGAATTCGTGTCCTTCTCGCGCATGTCGAATCCGGCCACGTTGTATTGGTAACGATTGTTCCGCCAGTTGCCAAAGACCCGCGCGCCGAGATTGATGTCGTTGAAAATGAACCCGCGGAAGTCGGAATTGAACGGTTGAAGCCCGCCGCGAAAGGCCACGAAGTCGTAGGTGTCCGACAGGTCGGCGATGTGGATTTCCGCGAACGCCTGTTGCAGCGCGAGGAAGCTCTTCGTGCGCACCGTATGCTGTTCGCCGCGAAAGTTTCCCGCCGGACCCACCTGGCCGTTCAGCAGGTCGTCGATGTCGCCCGGGTCGAGGACAAAACCATTGTCGGGCGGCGGTGAGTTATTGTCGCCGCCGATCGACCCGCGCGGGTCGGGCGACACGACGCCGGTCTCGCGCGAGTTGAGATAATTCACGTTGAACACCGGCTCGAGCTTGATCGCCCATTCGACCGGTTTGAAGGCGGTCTCGCCCCTGAATAAATCGACCGCGAATCCAATGTTGTTCTGAATGCCGATCTGTTCGCTCCTGCCGTAAAATTCGTAGGCCCCCGGAACCGCCGCGCTGACGCCGCTGGCCGTCGGGACGCGACGGAACTCGATCTCGGTCTGGGTGGTGGCCGTCAGGTTGAGAAAGATATCCTGCCCGGCAACCGGCAGATCACCCTTGAGCACACTTTGCTCGTAGGGATGCCACAACCACGGCGCCGGGGATTCATACGGTTGATCGGTGACGCCGCTGGTATAGCGTTTCCATGGCACA
>DATKEE010000545.1:0-5989 GCA_035544555.1 Candidatus Methylomirabilota bacterium | reverse complement strand
CCCCGCCGTGAAGATCACTGAAGTCGAAGCGTTCCTGATGTCGTATGTCATGCCCCGGCCGATCCTGCTGCCGTTCTGGGGAGGCACACGCAGCATCATCAAGCGCGATGCCATGCTCATCCGGCTGCGCACGGACACCGGCCTGACGGGCTACGCTCCGGGTCCCGCTCATGAACGCGCAGCCGCGGAGATTCGCGCCCGCATCCGCGCCTTCCTCCTCGGCAAAAACCCGCTCGACTGGTCATCCTTCGAGTTCTCCGCCAGCCCCCAGACCCGCACGACTTATCGTGCCGTGGAAATCGCGCTGATGGATCTCGCGGCGCGCCATGAAGGCTGTCCCCTCTCCGAAATACTCGGCGGCCGTCAACGCGACCGAATCCAACTCTACGGCAGCGCGGGAATGTACATGGCGCCGGAACAATTCGCCGAAGAAGCCGCCGCAATCGCCGACCTTGGATTCCCCGCCTATAAAATGCGCCCCGCACTGGGTCCAGATCGCGACCTCGAAACCGTTGAACGCATGCGTCAGGCGGTCGGCCCGGACTTCGGCCTCATGATCGACGCTCATTCCTGGTGGCGCATGGGGGTCCGCAGTTACTCGTTTGAGACCGTCGCCAATCTATCCCGCTCCATGGCCGCCTTTCACCCCCTTTGGATCGAGGAACCACTCCCTCCCGATGATCATGCCGCGTACCGCCGGCTCCGCGCGCTCGGCCACGCACCCGTCGCCACCGGCGAACATGAACCCACCGAAGCCGGTTTTCAGGACCTCATCGACACCGGCGCGGCGGATTCTCTCCAGATGGACGTCTGTTGCCAGGGCGGATTCGAAATGGGCCGGCGCGTCATGGACGCCGTCGAACGGGCCGGCCTCAAATTTGCCTTCCACAGTTGGGGCACGTCCCTCGAAGTCCTCGCCGCCGCCCACCTCGGTATCTGTCGCTCTGCTGACGTCGTCGAGTGGCTCGAACATCCCTGCTACGCCAATCAGGGGCGGCCCGGCATGTATCCCTTCCCGCTCGCCGATGAAATCCTCAAGTCGCCCCTCCCCATCGAGAAGGGTCACCTCGTCGTGCCTGATGCCCCCGGCCTGGGAATCGATATCGACGAATCCGTCATCGACCGATACCCCTTCCAGCCCGGACCCTGGTCTTACTTTCAGATTGATTCCCCGCCCGAGACCGTTGCCGTCACCGGTGACCACAGCGTGAAATGGGTGACGGGACCCGACATTGATCTCAATGACAACCACCGCCTGAGCCGTTCGAGCTGATTTCCCTCCCGATCCGATCATGGACCCGCTCTGGATCCTCTTCCTGGGAATGGCCGTCGTGGTCGGCGCCATCCTCGGCCTGCGGCTTCATGCCTTCCTCGCCCTGTTGGCCGGCGCCCTCGTCGTGGCAACGCTGACCTCCGGCTCCGCTCTCGAGAAGCACGCCCGAAGCAAGGATGCCCCTGACGCCGAGGTGGCCCGGCTCGTCTCACAGTCCCCGGCCGAACGGGTCGCCCGCGAACTGGGGCGCACGGTCGGCAGCATCGGCATCCTCATCGCCATGGCCGCCATCATTGGCAAATGCCTCCTCGAAAGCGGCGCCGCCGAGCGAATCGTCCGTTCCGCCCTCAAACTCGTCGGCCCGAAACACGCCCCCCTCGCCTTCATGGGCAGTGGATTCACTCTCGGCGTCCCCGTCTATTTCGACACGGTTTTCTACCTGATGATCCCGCTGGGCAAAGCCATGGCACTCCGCGACCGCGGCCGGTATGGTCTCATTGTCATGGGCATCATCGCCGCCACCACCATGGCTCATTCACTCGTCCCGCCGACCCCCGGCCCCCTGCTGGTCGCCAGCCGGCTCGATGTCAACCTCGGCCATATGATGCTTGGCGGCATCGTCCTGGGCGTTCTCACCTGCTTCTTCGGCTACTTTTACGCGCTTTGGTCCAACCGCCGCTGGCCCGTGCCCTTGCGCGACTCCGTCGAAATGCCCCTCGCTGATCTCGAGGACCAATCGCGCCGCCGCGACGTCGAACTCCCGCCCCTCGGCTTTTCCCTCCTGCCCATCGCCCTTCCCGTCCTCCTTATCGCCGGGAATTCCATCCTCGAAACCACTGTCGGTTCCCCCCCGCAAGGCTGGCTTCGCTCCGTCACGCTTCTTTTTTCCGCTCTCGGGGACAAAAACATCGCGCTCATCCTCGGCGCCGCCATCGCCCTGATCCTCCTCGCCTGGCAGAAACGATCCAGCCGCTCGGATCTGGCCGTCGCCGTCCAAACGGCGCTGGCCGGCGCCGGCGTCATCATCCTCATCACCTCGGCCGGGGGCGCCTTCGGCGGTGTCCTCCAGCAAACCGGCATCGCCACCCGCATTCAGGATCTCGCGGCCGCCTATCAGATTGCCGCGCTCCCGCTCGCCTTCTTTGTCACCGCCCTGGTTCGCACCGCCCAGGGCTCCGCCACCGTCGCCATGATCACCGCCGTCGGCATCCTCGGCGGCATGGGCGACCCCGCCCAGCTCGGCTTCCATCCCCTCTACCTCGCCCTCGCCATCGGCTGCGGCTCCAAACCGTTCCCCTGGATGAACGACAGCGGCTTCTGGATCATCTCCCGCATGAGCGGCATGACCGAAACCGAAACACTCCGCAACTTCTCCGTCATGATCTCCCTCATGGGCCTCGCCGGCCTCGTCATCCTCATGATCGCCGCGCGCCTGCTCCCACTGGTCTGATATGCAAATCGTCGAGTTTAATGTCCATCCAATCGCCATCGCGGATCCCCCGCTCCGCAGTTCCTACGGACTCCACGCCCCCTATGCCCTCCGCACCGTCATCGAACTCAAAAGCGACGATGGCATCACCGGCATCAACGAAACCTACGGCGGCGACGCGCAGGTCCGCGCCCTTGAACAACTCCGCCCGCAAATCCTCAGCGCCAATCCCTGGCGGCTCACCGGCTTTCTCTCCCCCATGGTCGAAGGCCAGGGCCGCGGCAACGCGCGCTCCCAGACCTACCTCGTCCCCGGCGAAAACCCCCTCGACGCCACCACCCGCACCTTCGCCGCCATCGAAGTCGCCTGCCTCGACCTCATCGGAAAATCCGTCGGCCAGCCCGTCTGCGATCTCATCGGCGGCCGCGTCCGCGACGAAGTCCCTTTCTCCGCCTATCCCTTCTACAAGCACGCCGGCGGTGGCGGCGAGGGAGACGACAGACGCGAGGATGAATACGGCGAAGCCCTCTCGCCCGACGCGCTCGTCAGGCAGGTCAAGTCCATGATCGCCCGTTACGGATTCGGTTCGATCAAGTTCAAGGCCGGTGTCCTGGAACCGGACCTCGAAATCGAAACCATGAAGCTCCTTCACCACGAACTCGGCTCCTCCGCGCCCCTCCGCATCGATCCCAATTGCGCCTGGTCCACGGAGACTTCCGTGCGCGTTGGCAGGGCGCTCGCCCGTGAACTCGGCGGTGGCGGCTATCTCGAAGATCCCACCGCGGGACTCGAAAACATGGCCGCCGTCCGCAAACAACTCCTCACCGCCGGCATCGATACCCCCCTCGCCAGCAACGTCGCCGTCACCTCCTTCGCCGACGTCCCCGAGTCCATCGAACGCGACGCCGTTCAGGTCGTCCTCTGCGATCACCATTACTGGGGCGGAATGCGCCAGGTCCAGCAGCTCGCCCGGCTTTGCAAGACCTTCGGAATTGGCTTGTCCATGCACTCGAATACTCACCTGGGCGTCTCTCTCATGGCCATGGCCCACGTCGCCGCCGCAACCCCGCACCTCAGCTACGCCTGCGACACCCATTACCCTTGGCAATCCGCCACCGACGAGGTCGTCGCCGGCGGACGCATCCCCATTCGCAACGGCTGCGTCCGCATCCCCGACCGCCCAGGCCTCGGCGTGGAACTGGACCCCGATCAACTCGCGCGCGGCCGCGAACGCTACGAACGCTGCCCCTACCGCAAACGCGACGACGAGGCCGAAATGCAAAAACATATCGATCCCAAATGGAAACGCATTCTGCCCCGGTGGTGATTTGCTCATCCATCACGTCCGCCAATCGGCGGCACCGATTCATCCGCAACCCTTGAAATCCCCGCCCATGCAACCCACAGAACTCCGCAACCGGCTCTCCGGCGTGGTCGCCTTCCCCGTCACGCCCTTCAAAAAGGATCTCTCCCTCGATCTCGACGGGCTCCGGCACAACCTTCGATCCCTCCTCCAACACCCCGTTTGCGCCGTGGTCTCAGGCGCCGGAACCGGTGAAATGTTTTCCCTCACCCCGGACGAACATCTCCAGGTCGTGACAACCACACTGGAAATGGTCGGGGGCAAGATTCCCGTTCTCGCCGCCGCCGGATTCAATCCTCCCCTCGCCGTCCAGCTCGCCCAACAGGCCGCCTCCGCCGGCGTCAACGGTATCCTCGCCTTCCCGCCCTATTACCCCAATGCCGACCCGGCCGGCATGTTCGAATACTACCGCGCCATCGCCGATGCCACCCCCCTCGGACTGATCATCTACAGCCGCGACTGGGCAAACTTTTCTCCCGCCGCCGTGGAAAAACTCGCCGACCTCCCCACCCTCATCGCCTGGAAGGACGGCCAGGGCGATCTCCGGCGCCTCCAGATGATCATGCGGCGCGTCGGCGACCGCCTCCATTGGATCGGCGGCGCCGGCGACGATCTCGTCCCGGGCTACTACTCGCTCGGCATTCGCACCTACACCTCCAGCATTGCCAACGTCGCCCCGCGGCTTTCGCTCGAACTTCACAAGCGCGCCTCCACCGGCGACGCAAAGGAACTCGCCCGCCTGATGGCCGACTATGTCGTGCCCCTCTATGACTTCCGCACCCGCCGCAAGGGCTACGAAGTGTCCGCCATGAAAGCCATGATGGATTGTGTCGGCCTCGTCGGCGGACCCGTCCGGCCGCCACTCGTCGATCTGAAACCGGAGGAACTCCAGGAGATTCGCCGGATGCTCGCCCATTGGAAACCGCTGCTGGATCCAGCCTGAAAACTGTTGTGGCGGTAGCGCAATCCGTCATGCGAGCAATCCCCGCGCTCCGCGGCGCGGCGTCCCACCTCCGCCCGGACTTCGCCGGACAGGTCACGCCGCCCGTCGCCGCATCGCTCCGCGCAGCAGCGTGAGACATTGCTCGACCGAGAACGGCTTGAGCAGGTAGCCCGAACAACCGGCCCGGCGCGAGGCCGCGATGGATTCCTCATCCGCCCGCGCGGACACCATCACCACCGGCAGGGAGGGAAACCACCGTTTCAACTGCCTCGTGCATTCGATCCCCGAGACCCCTGGCAGATCGATGTCCATTAACACCAACTCCGGTTTGACTGTCGAAACCCCCGCCAGCGCATGCCCGGCGTCCGGATAGGCCGCCACACAACGAAAATCCCCTGACATCTCCAGAATGTCCTGTAGCAGGAGCCGGTTGTCCTCGTTGTCATCCACAATGGCCACCGCCCACGGCCCCTCCGTGCCCTCGGACCCGAAGGCCCGTCCGTCGTCAATGCCTGTCATGAGAATCCTGAATCCTGAGGTTTTATTGAGAATTGCGTTCATTGAATGAATCCCTACAGGAATAAATACGTTCGCCCCCGGGACATTCTTTCAAAGAATCTTCAAAATCTTCCACCCACCCCTCCAAAGCTCCCCCTCGGTTCCGCACCCCCAAGGACTCTCCAAACCGCGCGCCAGCGTTTTGGAGTGCGGTTGTGGGCGCCAGCCCTCTACCGCTTTCGAATGCCGGACGGACGTTCATCCCACCCATCACCTCCCCACCCGCTCGAAAACCGGCGAATCCGCTCCGCTCCATCGCCGCACTCCAAAACGTCGCCGACTTCGCATGGGGCTCCCCGAACCTCGCGCCAGCGTTTTGGAGTGCGGTTGTGGGCGCCAGCCCTCTACCGCTTTCATATGCCGGACGGACGTTCATCCCACCCATCACCTCCCCACCCGCTCGAAAGCGGCGAATCCGCTCCG
>DATKEE010000544.1:0-5063 GCA_035544555.1 Candidatus Methylomirabilota bacterium | reverse complement strand
TGGGTTTTCAAGCGGTTGTGTGAATGGGGATCGGATTTAAAGCGTGGGAAGGCCGTTTCATGGGAAAGAAAAGGGCAGTGTGCGGAGCAAGGAGTTGTTACGGGTAACCAGGATTGAACGGGGGCAAAGGACGGTGGATGGGTGGTGGCTTGTAGAGGCAGGGGTGGGCGATAGCGCTCCACCGCTTTTGGATGCCGGACGGGCGGTCATTCGGCGCGTCAGCTCCACACGCGCTCGAAAGCGGCGAAGTCGCTCCGCTTCATCGCCGCAGTCCAAAACGTCGCCGACTTCGCGGGGGGCTCCCCGAATTTCGCGCCAGCGTTTTGGAGTGCGGTTGTGGGCGCCAGCCCTCTACCGCTTTCGACTGACGGACGGACGTTGGACCAGCGCACATGCGTCCACTTGGAGTCGCGCGGGCAGGCTGGCCGCGCTCCGATGGGGTTCAGCTCTTGGGAGCGGTTGCGGAGGGGCGGATTGAAGTGTTGTTGGTGGAGGGGAGCGGCGACGGTGTCAGGAACAGAACGCTGTCACTCCGAATCCAGCCGGTGCGATCCGAGGCGTCGGTGACCTGAAGCCAATGCTCTTTGGTGTTGCCGGGGATCAGTTCGGTCCCATCGCGTACGGAATAGAGTTGCGGGGATAAATCGAGCGGTCCGTTGCGGACGACGGCCTCCGGTGTGACGACAACGACCCGCAGGGGGGAGAGTTGATGGCTGGCGGCGAGGGTGAGGCAGGCGGTGGTGGCGGCCAGGATCAGAGCGCTGGTGATATTCCAGGGCCGCAGGCGGCGGCGCCACGCCGGGGTCAGCACGGCGGGGATCGCGAGCAGAGAGGCGAGCCAGAGGCTGGCGGAGGCGGCGAGGGTCCATTCGTTCAAGGAGAGCCGGTGCAGCCAGCGCGAGTCCTGCGGGTGAGGCACGCTGTCGGGGAGTTGGGCGCGGATGAAGCGGAGGTTGGCGCGGATGTCGGGGTCGCGGGGAGCGAGCCACAAGGCGGCGCGGTAGTGGGCGATGGCGCGGCCGATCTCGCCGGATTTGTAGAGGGAGTTGGCGAGGTTGAAATGGATCGGGGCGCTTGCCGTTCCGGTGGCGAGGAGTTCCTCGTATGCCGTGGCGGCCCGGGCGTACCGGCCTTCCTCATAAAGTCGGTTTGCCAGATCGAAGCGCGCGGATGGATCGGCGGGAGGATTCGAATTTGTGACGGAGTTTGTGACGGAGTCATTTGCCTGACTCGAGAGAGGGAGGAACAAGGTCAGCGCGAGCAGGGAGTGACACAGGAGTCGATGTATTATCCGCGTGAAGTGTGGCCGTGTTTTGACAGGAGGCGGCGGCGGGGAGGGATGGGGGGAGGGGAAATGGGAAATGGGAAATGGCAAATGGGAAATGGCAAATGGCAGATGGCAGATGGCAGATGGCAGATGGCCGATCGGAGAGGTCTTGCAGGAGGATGCGGTGAGTTCAGCTCCCATGGTGTTCGAGGGTCTGGATTTGTTTGAGGGCGGACTCGACGCGCGGGATGAGGAGGTCCAGTTCGTGCCGGGAACGAATGGGCGCGTAGCGGGCCTGGTTGCAGAGTTGGAAGAGCGCGTGCAGTTCGTCGATCAGGCGGGTGTCGGTGGAAGCCGGGCGGAGGTGTTCATCGAGCACGGCTTCGGTGATGGCGGAGGCGGGAAGATCGAGGGGTTCGCCCAATTGTTCCTGCAACAGGCGGAAGGTGCAGGCGAAGAAGGCGTCGGAGTCGTTCGATTTCGCATGCCGGCGGAGCTCCGCGAGTCCGGAGCGGGTGAGAGCGGCGACGCGTCGGCGGCGCTGGAGACGGGGATTGCTTTGGAGGCGGTCGAGTCGTCGTCGCCGGACGAGAGTGGCGGCGAGGGCGAGGATGGGGAGGACTTGGAGGGCCAGGAATGCGGGGCGCTGGATGAGAGGGATGGTGGCGGTGTGGAGGTCGCCCGGATAAGCCTTGATGTGGACGATGTCCGTGGCGGACTGGTTGGGACGTTCGTTGGCCGATGCCGGGGCAACCACGGTGGGTTGGGCGCCCGTCGGCGCCGGGCGGATGCTCAATGGGACGGGGTCGGTATCGAGGGATTGGAACCGGCCCAGCGTGGGATCGAAGTAACTGAAGTGGAGGGAGGGAAGTTCCTTGATGGCGGGATCTTCGGGGATGACAACCTGTTCGAAGGTTTTGGTGCCGCGGAGGCCGAGGGGATCGGAGAGATTGACCTCACTGGAGGGGGGATAGGTCTTGAAGTGCTGGAAGGCCGGTTGATCGGGCAGGGTGAGGGATTCGATGGCGCCGCGGCCGGAGATTTTGACCTGCAGGGTGATGGGATCGCCCACGGTGACGTTGGTGGGGTTTGCGGAGAGGGTGAGTGAAAATTCCCCGATGGCGCCGTTGAAGCCGGGTGGGGCCTGGTCGGCGGGGAGGGGGCGGACCGTCAGGGGTTTGGCGCCGCTGTCGAGGGAAACGGTTTCCCAGTCCAATATTTCCCTGAAGACGTTGCGGCGGGCGTTGGGCGCCGGGACGGTGAGGCGGATTGTGGCGGGTCCGATGTTTTGGGAGCCGGGTTTGGTGGGGACGAGCGAGTAACGGAATGTGACGAGGTGATAGACCGTGTTGCCGACCTGGGTACGGGTTTGGGCCGGTTCGGCCTGCCGGACGACGGTGTAGTTGTCGCCCTGCAATTCCGGGGGGCTGACTTCCCGGGCGGCCTGGACGTAGAGCTGGATTTCCGCGGTGAAGGCTTCGCCCAGGTACACGGGGCGGTCGGGCACAGTGAGGCGCAGGAAGGCGGTGGTGTTGGTTTCGCGCGCCTGCCGGGCGGCGGGATCCTCGGCGACGACTCTGAGCGTGAGCGGATCGGAGACGAGGCGTTGGTTGTCCACGGTGACAGTGATTGGGGGAATGCGGAATGCGCCGGTGGCGCGCGGTGTGAGGTAATAGGTGAAGGTGGTTCTGGAGCTGGTGCGGCCGTTGATGATGCTGGTGTGGCTGCTGCGTCCGCCCGGGCGAACGTCCACCTGATTGATTGCGGGTAGGCGGGGGACCTGCGCCGGGGCGATGTTGTCGAAATTCAGTGTGAGGGTGGCGGTTTCGCCAAGGCCGATGGTGGAGCGATCCAGGGTGGCGGAGAACGGGGCGGCATTGAGGGAGGCGGCCACCAGGAGGCAGGCCAGGCAGAGCGGGGTGAAGAAGGAGAGGATCCTTCGGGGATGGGACAGGGTCGGGTGTGATGTCGTGGCGGGTGCTGCCATGCAGGCGATCAGTAAAGCGGAGTTGCGGCATCCGGGTCAATCGGGAGCCGAAGCGTTTCCAACCATGGGATTTGTTGGCGGTGGGAGACGTTCAATATGACAACAATGAGACCGCGCGAGGAGCGAACTTCGTTACGATTAACTTCGATGGTCAAAGAATTCGACTGTGATTTCCAGGGGCTTCGACCTAGGATTTGCGGGACTCCCAAACGGAAACCAATGCTTATGAAAAACTGCCTTTTATCCTTGGTGCTGTCTTCGGCCATCGGCTTTGTGGCCACGCAAATTCACGCCGGTGAGGCCTATCCGGATCCTCCCGGTGGCTGGACATATCTTTTTGAGGGTGACCAACGAATCGTGGGCGAGGCCGGATCGGGATTCACGTCGCTGGACGGAACTTGGAGTCACGACAATGGGTCGGACGAATGGGATGGGTCTGAGATTGGCGGTACGTTGGGGGCTGAAAACAAACCGGGTGGCGTTTCCATGTTCACAGAGGATGGAGTCACCTACCTCCGAATTCAAGACACCGGGGATCCGAGGGATTTTCCACAGCCCGAGGGTGGCAACTATGTGGACCCCAGCAACCGGAAGATCTATTTCGGCCACGACATGAGCGCCCGGGGAGCGAGTTTGTCGCAATTGGACGACGGGGTGACGCTTACGTTCCGGGCGCGACTTCCCACGCCGTCGAACACGACATTTCCTCTGGATCCGCTGCATCGGGATGGGCAGGGCGCCGGGGGTGTGCTGCCATTTCCGGAGGAAGGGGACGGTTATGTCACGAGCGACGGTGGCAAGGGGAACTTTGTCATCAAACAGTCGTCCGGCGGGGCGATCGCGTTCTCGTTCACGCAGACCAATGACACGACAGGCGGGGCGACGACACCGGTGGCGGGATTCCAGGGGTTGACGTTCAACGAATTCAACGGGAACCAGAACTCTGCCATGGTGAATTTCGGGCAGGGGACGGGGACGAACGTTGTGGCGTTTGATCCGACCGAATGGCACGAGCTGTGGATCGTCATGCGGAGGGACCCGGCGAACGTGGGGACGCATCAGGGGTTCATCTACGTGGATGGCTCGTTGGAGCCCCACATCTTCAGCCTGACGGCAGGCACGGGCAGTGACTACGCGGGCATCACCTATCTGGCAATTGGGATGACCGCCACGCCGCAGAATGCCGCGCTGGACATCGATTTTGTGGGTTATCGGATCGGCGTTGAGTTTCCGGCCGGAGCGATCGACAATCTGCCCCCGGAAATCACCGACGTTTCCCCGGCGACCGCCACGTCGTTTTATCCGCCCGAGAACGGAATTTCGGCGACCGCGACCACCCAATCCACGAACTCGATCCCGGTGGACGGGGTGTCGCTGGTGTTGAACGGGGAGGATGTGAGCGACGCGTTGAGTGTGACGGGAACGGAGCAGAATCGCACGATCACCTACGATGGTTTGGAGTCCAATCTGAGCTATGTGGGCCAGTTGGTGGTGGCGGATCAAGCGGGCCGTTCCGCGACGAACGCGTTTTCATTCGACACGTTTGTGGAGGCCGAACTGCGGGTGATCGAGGCGGAGGACTTCAACTTTGATGGAGGGCAGTTCTTCGATGAGGTGGTGTTGTGCAACGATTTTGGCGGGGGGACGGAGGGTTGCTATTTCGACCGGGTGAGCGTTCCCGGGGTGGACGCGCTGGACACGCAGGGGTTCACGGATGACGGGACCGATCTGGCGAATCTTTACCGGTTTGGTCCGGGACTCGAGATGAAGGAGGAGGAGGTGGACACCATTCCCACGGGCGACGTCCTG
>DATKEE010000543.1:0-5427 GCA_035544555.1 Candidatus Methylomirabilota bacterium | reverse complement strand
GAAGTTCCGGAGCCATTTCCCGCCCCCGCTCCAGAACCTTTCCAAAAACAAAATCATAAACACCGGAATAGCGGTCATACACCCGCTCGATCTCGTCCACCGTCATGCAGGCATCCCTCATAAGCAATTTGACCGTTTCGTCCGCGAGACAGGTGGCGGTTCTGATCGTTGATGGTTGATCGTGAGCATGGTCTGCCGCGGACGCCCGCCCGGACTCCGCGACGCCCGACCCGCGGCCCGCAGGGTGCCGGCGGTCCCGGAATTCCCGGAACACGGCCGGATTCCGCTCCAGGCGTCCGGGATCAGCAGACCCTACAGGAGAAAGTCGCGGATGAAAACCCAAGGTTCACACCCGGCTTTTGCACCTGCGCCCGCCGGTTGGGGTGCGTGTCGTGCGGCCGGACCGTCTCCAAGTCCTCGATCAGCGCGCGCGGTTTGTCGAGCGCGGAGTTTTGGATCTGCCGGATGCGTGATGGCGATCCGCCATGCCCGGGACTGCCGGGGAGAATCGGGTTTCCTCCACTGGGGAAGTGTGGCTAGATCGGGTCACCCATCCCATGAGCAAAACCAAAGTCGCCCTGCTCGGCGCGGGATTCATCGCCGACATTCACCTGCTGATGCACGCGGAGGAGCTCTGCTTTGTGCCGAAGTACGAGCGCGTGCGATGGCTGGGCGGGAAATGAGGTGTTGAGTGTGATCATGACGCCGGAGTCGAACGCCTTCCACCGCCGGCTTGCCGGCTGTCTGGGTTGTGTCCTGGTGTTCGGCATGCCGGGTTGGGGAATGGCGGCCGAACCCGGCTTGGAGGAGGCGGATCTTCCCCGCGTTCCGCCCACCGAACCGGGGGACGCGCCGAATACGTTTGAAGCGCGTCCGGGTTTCCGGATGGAACGGGTCGCGTCCGAACCTTTGGTGATGGATCCCATCGCGATGGCGTTCGACGAGGAGGGGCGGTTGTTCGTGGTCGAAATGCGCGGTTATTCGGAACGCCGGGATGACCGGCTGGGACGGATCAGGCGGCTGGAGGACACGGATGGCGACGGCATCTTCGACCGGGCGACGGTGTATGTGGACGGATTGCCGTGGCCGACGGCGGTGATCTGCCACGACGGCGGCGTGTTTGTCGGTTGCACGCCGGATATTCTGTATTGCAAGGACACGGACGACGACGGGCAGGCGGATGTGAGGGAGGTGGTGTTCACCGGATTCGCGAACGATTTCATGCAGGACTCGGCGCGGCGGTTGAACGTGCAGGCGATGATGAACAGCTTCACGTGGGGGCTGGACAATCGCATTCATGGCGCGAGCGGAGGGAGCGGAGGACGGGTGGTGTCGGCGAGGCATCCGGAAGCGCCCGCGGTGGACTTGCGCGGGAGGGATTTCTCGTTTGATCCGCGGACGCTGACGATTCGCGCGGAGACCGGCGGGGCGCAGCACGGGCTCGGTTTCGACGATGCGGGCAGGAAGTTCGTATCGAGCAACAGCGATCATCTTCAGCTTGTGATGTATGACCAGCGGGTGGCGGACCGGGAATCGGCGGGTTCCCTGCCGCCCGCGCGGTTGAGCATCGCGGAGGACGGACCGGCGGCACCGGTGTATCGGATCAGTCCGGACGAGCCGTGGCGGGTGATTCGGACGCGGTGGCGGGTGGCTGGCTTGGTGGGCGGGCCGATCGAAGGCGGGGGGCGGCCCTCGGGATACTTCACCGGCGCGACCGGGGCGACGATTTTCCGCGGCGACGGCTGGCCGGAGGAATATTTGGGAAGCGCGTTTATCGCGGATTGCGGAAGCAATCTGATCCATCGGAAGCGACTGTGGCCGGAGGGAGCGGCGCTTGTGGGACGGCGGGCGGCGGATGAACAGGAAAGGGAATTCGTGGCGTCCACGGACAATTGGTTTCGGCCGGTGCAGTTCGCCAACGCGCCCGACGGGATGCTGTATGTCGCGGACATGTATCGCGAGGTGATCGAACATCCCTGGTCATTGCCCGCATCGATCAAGCAACACCTCGATTTGAACAGCGGAAGCAACCGCGGCCGGATTTATCGGATCGTTCCGGAATCGCATCGACAACGGCCCTCGCGGCATCCGGGCGGTCTGGACACAGAGGGCCTGGTGGCAATGTTGGAGCATCCGAACGGGTGGCATCGAGACACCGCGTCGCGGTTGTTGTATGAGCGACAGGACGCGGGCGCGGTGACCGCTTTGAGGAGGCTTGCCGGGGCGTCCCGATTCGCGTTGGGAAGGATGCATGCGTTGTATGCGCTGGAGGGATTGGAGGCGCTGGGAACCGAGGACGTGGAGGCGCGGTTGGACGATGAGGACGCGCGGGTGCGGCTGCACGCGGTCCGGTTGGCGGGGGAGGTGTTGTCCCGGCAGGGAACCTTTTCGCGAAGGTTGGCGGACCGGCTGATGGGGATGGGGAATGATTCTTCAATCGGGGTGCGTTACGAACTGGCGTTCGTGTTGGGCAATCTTCGGCATCCGCGGCGGGTGGAGGCACTGGCGGAAATTGCGCGGAGCGGGCCGGAGGATCGATGGCTGCGGGCGGCGGTGCTGAGTTCCGTTGGGGAGGATGTCGCGGAACTGTTTCGCCGGCTTGCGGAAGATCAGTCCGGGGCCGGGCTGGCCGGGACGATGCCGGTTGTGGAGAATCTGGCGGAACGCCTGGCTGCCGGCGGCGAGGAAGGGGAAATGACGGCCGCGGTCGAGACGGCCTTGGGGCTTCCGGATTCCCCGTCGCGACTGGCAGTTGGACGGGCGCTGGTTGAAGGGTTGCGACGCGCCGGCCGATCTCCGCGAATTGAGGGCGATGCGGAAGGGCTTGAGGAACTCCTGCGGGAGGCGGCGGCAGTCGCGAGTGATGAGGGACAGGCGCCGGAGATGCGGGCCGACGCCATTGTGCTGCTGGGCGGCGGTCCGTTCGATGCCGCTGATAAAGTATTGAGCAGTTTGCTGGCGGCTGCGGAGGAACCGTCGATTGCGCGCGCCTGTGTCCTGACTTTGTTGTCGTTCGATGCGCCGGCGGCGGAGGAGAGGTTGTTCGGGCATTGGTCGGCTCTGGAGCCGGGCATTCGCCGGGAAGCCGTGGCGGCGCTGCTGCGAAACCGGCGGGGGACGGAGTCCTTGTTGACGCGCGTGGAACGGGGGGCGGTGTCGGTATCCGATTTCACGGTGGGCCAGATCAACGCGCTGCGTTCGCACGCGTCGGCCGGAATCGCGGCACGAGGCAGGCGGCTCTTCGGGAAGCCGCCCGCGGCCTCGCGCGGGGACGTGGTGGAGCGCTATCTGCCGGCGTTGCGAATGGAGGGCGACGTGGAGCGGGGGCGGGAACTCTTTGGAGAACGATGCGCGCAATGTCATCGGGCCGGCGGAATGGGAATCGACCTGGGTCCGGACCTGTCGACGATCCGGGACGCGGGCAGGGAGAGGCTGCTGGTGGGAATACTGGATCCCAATCGGGAAGTGCCGCCGCAGTACGCGGGATACGTGATCGAGACCGAACGCGGAGAACTTCACTCCGGTGTGATTGTTGGCGAAGGAGCGGGGAGTGTGACGCTGCGGAGTGCCGGGGGTGTGAATCTTACCATCGAGCGATCCCGTATCCGGACATTGACCGCGTCCGGAATGTCTTTGATGCCGGAAGGGCTGGAGGCGGGTATGACGGTGCAGGCAATGGCGGACCTGCTGGAGTTTCTGGCGGTGGCGGAATGAGCGGATGGCGCGCGGCCGATGATCGGGAGCGCCATCGCCCGGGTGACCGTAACGAAGGCGGCCAGGTTAATGCGCCCTTCCGTTCCCCCGCCGAATGTCGGTCCGCCGTGTTACTGCTGTTGATCGACCTTTTGCTCGATGCGCTCGAGACGTTCTTCCATCGCCTTCAGGCGGCTGTCCATTTTCGGATCTCCGTGATGTTCGTGTTGAACATTCACCAGCGGGGGGATGGCGACGCAACCGGTGAGTGAGGTGATGCCGAGGGCGCACAGAGCCAGGAGGAGACGGGTCCTTTTCATGATTTCCCTTTTTTCCAGGTGGACGGTGGGTGGCGCTGGTACCGGATCATTTCGCGCCTCCGCCACTGCTTGTTGGAAGCCGGCCGGGCCGACTCTATTCATTCCAGTTCAATGTGGCGGGGGACTTGATGTCCGTGATCGTTGCCCAAACAAGAGAACGAGGATCAGGGCAGCGGGAAGGATCAAGGCCCAGCGCGAGTATTCCATGAGGCGGGTGCCCACGGACATGAAGCTCCGGGTCCGCATGAACTCGTCCGCTGCCGGGTCGTTGGCGTGCTCGGCAATGGCCAGACCGCCCCGGGCATAATCGAAAGCCACCGCCAGGCCACCAAAGGCCGCCTGCCAGGCGAGGGCCAGTCCGCCGAGGGCCTGCAATCCGATCGCGAAACCACCGATCACCCAGCCGCCGACGGCAACGCCTCCCACGGCCAACAGCCCCGCGGCGAGGCCGGAGACCGACACGACTCCGAGGGAAAGGCCGCCAAGGGCGATCCCACCGGCTGCCAGGTTGCCGATGGCGAGTACCACTCCGCAAGCCACGTTGCCCATGGCGATCCAGCCCCGGGCTCGTTTCTGTCGCCCGTCCTGAGTGACACCGAAATTGATGTGGATGAGCGGGAGTCCGAGCAGTCGCCGGCGTGAGACAAATTCGTAACCGGATGAGAGCCTGTTGTTGCTGACGCCGGCAGGAGGACCTGAAGGCGAACTGACCGGGAGCGTGCCGTCTTCGATCCGGATCCGGCGTTGGCGGTGATTTCCCCAAAAGACGAGGGCCATGAGGAGGAGAATGTAGAGACCCACGAGGCCGATGATCATGGCGGCAAACAGACCGGGGCGTGTGGAGGCGAGTGGTTTTCCGATGTGGATGACAGAGAACAATCCGCCCAGAAACGCGAGGACCAGCAGGACGACGATCCAGGTCAGGCGGACCATGAATTTCCGTTCCCGAAGAGAGTGTGTATTCTCGATGCTGGCTTTGGCTCCGAGCCAGCCACCCAGGATTCCACCCAGCAGGCCGAGGACGGCTCCCGATCCGGCCAGTGTGGCGGTGGTTTTGGTGGCGGAGGCGGTGAGGGTTGCGGCGGAGGCGGTGGCCGTCAGGGCCGGCAGCGCCGCGATCACGCCGAGGGTGAAGGCCTTTTTCGGGATGGTGCCGGACAGCGTGCCTTCGATGACAGCGGTGAGCTGATTCTTGAGCAGGGTTCTTCCGCGTGAGAGACGCTGCTTGACGGCATCAACGGAGAGATCGAGGTCGTGGGCGACGCGTTCGATGGACCGGCCTTCGCGGTAGAAGAGGATCAAGGATTCGCGATAATTGGGCGGGAGCCTTTGCAGGGTTCGCCAGAGGAGGGCCTCCTCCTCGTGGGACATGGCGGCCTCGCCGGGCTGGGGGGCGGGGTCGGCCGGTTCGACA